>NZ_JAYKTS010000012.1:0-115669 GCF_037024155.1 Bacillus sp. 2205SS5-2 | reverse complement strand
ATTTTACTTGGTGCTAGGCTTGGAGGACAAGATAGCAATAAGTGGATATGATCTTTCCCCACACTCCCTTGCAAAATCGTGATTCCTCTTGCTTCGCAGCCTTGCCTTATTAATTCTCTTGTTCTTTTGGCAATTGGTCCATGTAGAACTTTATATCTATATTTCGTAACCCATATAACATGATATTTTATATCAAATACCGCATGACTACTTTTTTGATAACCGTCCATACTCTCACCTCTATCGTAGTATGGACATTTAAAGACAAGGCTAAAAGCGGATACCGTCTAAAGACGGTGGAGTTAGACCACGCATTTGTAAATTAAAAACTTATCATCTTCATCTTGATTTAACACTAAATCCGTTGCACGGCCATCAAGTCCATGCCTTTTACAATAACCTCTAATGGCATCACGAGACATTCCCATGGATGCAGCTATCTTCTTATAACCTATACCTTGATACCTCATAATCTTAATCAGTTTTCTTTGCTCATCATTCATGTTTACAACACCCCTTAACAAACAGTAGCCTAGTAATCACTCGGAACAAGCTATTTGTCAATGAGTTTGAGAAATATTGTTACTTTTTATATTTGTAGTTATCCCTCACATTAGACCAGCAAAGAACAGCATAATTAAGACCTCCAAAATATGATGAACTTAAATTCCTAATTTAGTTGTCTAAAGTTAACGTTTAAAATTAAATCTTTTAAGGACCTACCATGTTGTTGACAGAAATTATATAGGTCTTTCATCGTTTCATTTCCTTCGGAATCTATATATTCAAGGATAAGGATTTCATTATATTCCAAACTAGTTTTATCAATTAATTGTGAACGACGAAGAATATCAATTTCTTCTTGTAGTTGCTTGTTATCTAAACATAACCTTCCCTTTAATAAAGCTACATTAACCTCTATTCCGGATGTATTCGATTCTCCTTCATTAGCTTGCATTGCGTAGTATAAAAACCTAAGAGTATTTTCAGGTAATCCCTTAAGAACTTCTGCAAGGTTTTCTAAATCTTTTTTGAATTGTTTTCGTGCACTTATATCAACATTACAATAAGTTATAAAGGTGTTAGCTGTAAATTTATCTACTGTTCCAGGTTCAAAGCTATAAAGTGGCTGTTTAACCTTCTCAATAAATTTATTAATATTTTCATCTATATATCTATGTATTCGAGTTAGATCATCACTTTCTTTTTCGTTAATGATGAGAAGTAGATCATATATATCTTGAATGATGATTTGGTATTTGTGCTTACCTATAGTGACATCAGCATAATACGTATTATAAACACCTTTTTCAAACTGGTATGGGTCCTTTTTCCCTGGAAAGAAGTGTTTTTCTCCAACAACAAAGTGCAATAGAGTGCTATATTTTTTAAACAATTTCTCTTTTTCAAATTCATATATAGTGTGCTTAAGCTTTTGCTTAGTACCGTCAGAGGTAATCTGTACTGAGTATTCATTGGATTTATCAGCTAGATCAATACCAGGAAAATTACCTTTTAAGATTTTCAAATTCAAATTGAAAATAATATTAAACAATTCAGCAAAGAATGGCTCACATACCTTATTTACATGATGCCAGCCTAGTTTATTAGAGCTAAACTTTATATAATATTGAAGCAGGGACAATCCTTTCATAATGTCCTCTATTTCCCTTTGCCTTTTAATTATCAACTTCTTCCCTTCTTTCCCCTATTTAATATACGACGCTCCTTTCGCAGTATCGCACTAGTTTATAAATTTGATGGCTTCTTTTTTATTTTTTCGATTAATTGAACTACTTTATTCATATGCACATTAACTCTTCTTTTTATACGAGCAAATCTTCTAATCTTTTAACCTTTAGTTTTAATTACAACAAATGATTATGTCACCTTGGGGTATGAGTAGAAATTATTTGATTCCTCGCATTCACCTGAATTTTCTTCATAATATCTATTAAAGAGTCTTCCATAATATCTATATACATATTGGGCTTTACATAAATCTCTGCAAGACACGAATATAGGAAATCACTTTTCCTTACTATACGCAAGGGAAAAGGTAACAATTTCAATCTTGTTTTTGCCAGAGTATCATCAATCTCCTTTATTCTATCAATCAACGCGTCCACCAAATTTTCTTCTGCTTTAAATTCTTCAGTTTGTATAAGATTTTCGTTTGTAGCTTTGATTAGTGGATCCCTAATTATGAAGAGTAACACCGCTGGAAATTCCTTTAAGTACACATGAAATTCAATGTGATTTCTTAATCTATTTTCAGGATTTTTGATGGACAACATATTTAATTCCGAAGTAATAAAATCTCTCCACCTCCTCTTCGTTTGTATGTATTTGTCATAATTGAGGGATTTTATTCCGTTTTTTCTATAAGTCGTTACATAGCCGACCATTTGAGGAGCGTTAAACATAATAGCACTTACAGTACGATGCGTAGCACCTGAAAAATAAATATCATCCTCTAAAAAATGATCAAATTTTGGAAGGCCATCTCTTAAAAGCGGCTCTTTAGTGGAGTCAATATAAAAATGGTGTTGATATGCAATACCATTATTTATTAGGCTATTTAGGTTTTCTTGTATACGTCCGCCATGAAGAGATTCCCGTTCAATCCGAAGCTCTCCTGTGACAGAAAAAAACAACTCGTATATCGATCTATTAGCAGTATGCCAGCCAGTGTTAATACCCCCAATTTTACTGACATCCACATCTCTAAGTTTTCGTGACGCATCATCTGTATCTACCCTGTCATAAATTAAAGAGTACTTTTTATGACTCTGTAAGATTCGGTCCTTCATAGACTCTACATAAGTAATAGTAATTCCTTGCTTACTCATATCGTTTATCCATTTGCTAATAATTTCCCCCATTAATTTTCTCTCCTAACTGCAATATGATGCAAAGCTATAAGTGCTATGTACAAAGATGTTGATCTCTGCTATCCATCAAAAGACGGTTGCTACATCATCAATTTCACTTATACTTGCCTTGGGATTATGTCGGTTATCCTCAGTCCCTTTACTATTGTAGTAAACCACGGTTTTGATAGGAAATTACCTTTTCCTTCAGCATGTTTATCCATTTTGTTTTCACAGTAGCCAACGTCTCAGATGGGTTATTAGCAATGCATAAATGCATAAAATTTAAAAATTGTTTAATTAACAATCGAGTAGTGTTTTCTAATTCCTCACGTTCCACTTTCGTGATATTTGAAAAATCGCCATCATGCAATGACTCTGACCTAAATTTGTAAAAATCTTTCATCTTTGTATAAGCAGATATAACATCAGTATCAGTGTTATATAACGCAACAGCTGTCCGTTTAGATAAACGTTGTTTTTTATTCCGACAATTTTTTTCGAGCATTAACATTTCCAAAGAGGTTGTAAATTGTTCAAATGCTGTTGCTGCATCAATTTGCTTAAGACCGAAACAAAACTCATCAATAATATTTTTGGAAAGATTAAAGCAGCAGTCATACTTAATTGAAAAATTATTATAATCCTTAGCTTCATCTTCGCTTAAGACATATTTTTGTGGATTAATTGTATTAGCATCTTTAATCAAAATGGTGTTAGTGAACGTATTATTACCTATAAAATTGTACTTGTATTTAAAATAAACCTTATGAATTCCTATATTACCCGCCTTAAACACTTGGAGTTTTGAAATAGTTTTATTTATATGCTCAAATTCATTATCCATATATTTCTGAATATCATTATTAAAAAATGGCTCAGTTGTAATACTTATTTTGTTCCCTTCCACATTTCTTTGAGCAACAAAATTATCAGTCTTCTTAAAACACATAAAATATATTGGTTCATCTTCACAAGATTCGTCTATTAATCTGGAATTATAATAATCGGTACTCAATTTATTTTGTCCATCAACTATATCCTTAAAATATATAAAGTCTTCGAGTTTTATTTTTTCTATTGAGTATCCGTTACCAATATTTACGTGAGAAATACTCTCATCAGTAGTCAATAAAATACCATCAACTGTAACATCTACATTAGTAGAATAGCTATTCATTTAGACCCCTCCCTATATAAAAAAATTCATAGACATTACTCTTAATCAGCAATAGCTAAAAGAATTTTAATAATAAGTCAACAACTTTTCGAATGTTATTTCTATGCCAACTTGTTTAAGTAGATCTTTCCTTTGTTCATATAGCCTTTTCAGTACACCTTCAATATTAACCCCGTAGTGCAGAAGGTTATGACAATGGCTGCATAAGGAAACTATATTTTCTTCAACATCTAGTGAATACGGGAAATCAGAATGACAACTTAATGGAATCAAGTGATGAGGCTCTGTATATGGATTTCCGTCTCTTTTCCTTATAAAAGTTGGATGTTCACTGTTATATTCACATTTAAAATTCGCAATCTTAAGTGAATTAACTGCAACATTTAAATTCCTAGGATAAGAATTGCCACCCTTAGAATTAGACTTCAATTCAGCCTTTTCTTTCGGTTCTCCATTATATGTAGTTGTGTCATTATTACTTATCTCTAAATCTTTGATGCTTTCTATTAATTCAGTATCATCAAGAAATTGCATTTCGTCAGCATCTAAAAGCCCAAATTGTTCTCTTAATCTATTTATATGATTTTTGTCACTTTTATCTTCCTGAACTAATTCTGTCTGTTTAAGTAGGTAGGTTGTCAATTCTTTATTTAATGCAAACAAATATCCAGTGTTCCCTCTACCAAGTGAATTAAAAGGGGCGTTATGGTTAGGCTGCAGCTCCATTATTTTAATTCGATGATCTGATGTTATAATTGGACTTTTAATCTCAAAGTAATCACTATCTACTCTCCAACCTTCATCTTCCCATAATTTTTCTTCTTGTAACTCTTCAGGCTGTAAAGCAGAATAAACATCGGAACTAGCTATGCTTACAGCAATAACTTTTTTATTAAAACTATGAATTATTAAATCCCCTTTCCTGACCTCTTCCATACGGTCCCAATGTGACACTCTACCGCCATTCTTATTTCTTTTGGGTGCCCACAAGTAACCACCTGTTTTTTCTTTTAAATAGCTTTTATTTTGAAACACAAAAAAATAGTTCATTACTACCTCCGTAAATAATATTTTTAATAGAGACATCATTCTCGGCATGTTAATGTTTTTTTATTATTGCATACAACCACTCTTCCTCGCCTCTACCTTTCCTTACATCAGGAGTAACCGAAATTTCAATAATCTCTAATTGGTGAAAAGGCTCTAATAATAAATTCAAACTTTCCTCAGTTAAATTAGTAAAATACCTACCGTATCTTTTACCGTTACTTTCCCTTCAAAGTCTCCATATTTAAAAGAAACGCAAAAAGTATCCATCAGACTTCGATCTTACTATCTCATTTCCTCTAAGAATTCTGGATTTATTGACAGATAGCCACGTTCATTTTTACAAATATCTGCCCAATCTAAAACTGCTGCAATTACAAACCCAGGGCCGAAAGCAGTTTCACCTTCCTCTACACCATGAACTTTGTGAGCAATATATCCTTCGACTGAATTTAAAGAAAGATCATCACTTCCAAGTTTCGCTCCTGAACGAGCCTTACCTTTCACTGCTTTACCGCCATTCTGAATAACAACTTCAACTGCAGCATCAAAAGCTTCCCAGACCAGCTGATTTGCTGGTGGAATTTTTGGAGAAATCAGCCCCTTCCCACTAACGTCAAACCATATTTCGCAAGGATCTCCCTGTAACAATTTGATTGTAGTTCTTCCACCACAGGCATTCAGCTTTTCTTTAATTCTAGTAATTATCAAGCTGTCACTAGATTCCACTTGTAAAGAGCTTACGGTAGGCATATCATTCCCCATCTCCTTTTCATCTTTTTTATCTTCAATTCCTAATTTCTTCACAATCTCAGACATTCTCCTCTTAACAGCTGGATAGGACATACTTTTTTCTTTCTGAACAGCCTTAAAGTTACCATGGTACTTTAGAAAAGTTACTACAAAATCAAATTCATCCACAGAAAGATAATCAAATTTACTAAGCCCAAAATTCCCCGTTAACTCTACATCACAATCTTTACATACGAGGCGTGCTGCAATTAAATTATTTCTACATCTTGGGCAATGGGTCACTATATCTTTTTCCATATTATCCCTCCATTTATGTCCATTATATTTTAAAAATTTAAAATTCTCAATGTAGTTAACAATATTATTTATTACTACTTTCATTTTTTTATTTACTAAATAGTGTTGTGATACCTTTTCAAATGAGTCAGCTTTAAATCAAAGAAAACATTAAATTGGTAACAATGAACTACCTTGCTATAATAAAATTGCATATTATAGGCAATTTTTGTTTTATAGATCTCATTTTAAACTTCATTATTTAAAAATTTCATAAAAGGGGGTAAGGTAAATGAACTTTAAGTCCATAGATTCACTTCAACCAATCGTAAATGTAGTAAATGAAGCGGGGGCTGCGGTACATGATAAAAGCAGAACCATTTTTAATAGCCCATTAGGTGAAGTCGTGTCAGGCGCTTTAGGTGCCGGAATCGGTGGTGCTGCTTCTTTTGCAGCGCTGTATAGATTAGGTACGGTTGGACTCAGTGCAGATGGTATTAAATCGGGTCTAGCAGCAGCTGGCGGTATTGTTGGTGGCGAAAGGGTAGCTGGATTTTTTGTGTTGGCTACTCCCGTAGCTATTTTAGCAGGTGGAGGAGTGGTTCTAAACTCCCAACTGAAAAAGAAAAAATTGAAAGAAGAAAAAGAGCGTTTATATCAAGAGACTATTCGGAAGAATAATGCGATCATTATAGCCTTAAAAGAGGAAGTTAATGCAACAAAAGAAAGGGCAGATTATTTAAACGGATTAAATATTTTGTTACAGCAAGCGCTTAAAGAACAAAAGGCCGATTTGGGAGGAGTATAAATGGAGAAATTCAAGTACTCAGAATCTGAAAAGGATATGAACAAGGTCTTAAAACATCATCATGACATACTAAAAAGTACCCCTTCGCTCGAAGCGGCTCAAACCAAAATGAATGATAGTATTGTATCAAGCGAATCACTACTAAAGGAATTAGGGTTCGGAGATCGACTTGAGCATTTAAAAAACAATCCACCCCAGTCAACCAAACAAAAGCAGGTTGTCCGTATGCCATCTTGGGAAGAAATAGTAAACGATGCAAGAAACTCTGTTCCTGAAGAGGTTGATTTACGTTCATTTTTCACAGAAGAAGAAATAAAATCCAATGAGCGATACTTACAACAACTAAGAGAGGAATTTAACAATATTCATAGATTAGACCCCATCGATTACTCTATCTGCATTACCGCTGGTATTTTAGCTGCTGCAGTAGATATTTTTTTAGTTGGCATTCCTGAAAAAACAAAAGGTGGAATAAGCTCTGGTCCATTATCTAACTTTATTCGGCAAAAATTTGATGAGGCAATTCCGGCCGATAAAATAAAACAGTTGGAGAAACAGTTTAAAGTCCCGTATGACGCATCAACTAACTATAATTTAAATGAATACGTTGATGGCTTAAGCAGCTGGTTTCATCGCTATCATTCTCTGGGACATGATCCAATTTTAGGTTTTATTTTTGGAGTCTTTGATATTATGACAGGTAGATTCACAGCAATAGATCGGAACGGAAAAGTAATTTCTCAAATTGTCAGAGACGTTCCTGAGGGCATGACCATATTTAAGGCAATTAGCCAAGTCTTTGGGCATATGAAATCCGATGTTAACACTTCAATGGGACTACCAGTGCCAATGATGACGCTATTTAACAAGCTACATTTTGGATCGATTGGAAAAGAGGGTCTGACAATGGCGGAAATGGCAAGAGGAATGTATGCGGAAGGCTATGATTTCAAACATTTTTGTTCTATGTCAATTCCAACTATGATTATTGAGGTTATTGTTAGAAATTCTTACTTTATAAAAAGATTAAAAGAAGGTCATTCCATAAAAGAATCCATACCGGTAAATGGTATTCGGAGAAAAAAGCCAAAACTTCAAACGATGCTTTTTATTTCACATACAATATGTACTGCTGCCAATGGAGGAAAAGTATACTTTACCGAAAACCCTTTAGCTATTAACTATACTGAATGGATGAATTTTACAAAGTATTCTTTATCTCAGCTTAAATGGACACTCTATGAAAAGCCTAACCTTCGAAATGATTATGTAGATGGAAAACTAAATGAAGAATGGGATAGCCTCCAATCCATGATTAATGATACCTGGGATACTATGAATCAGGATTATATTGTTATAAGGTAAATGAAGATATGAAGTAACCATCTTTCCAGATATTTGGCTTGATGGTTACTTTTTTCAATCTTATTCAATCTGGCACTCAACTTCTGTTCCATCTAGCAAAGTCACAATCACCTTTTCTTCCTTGTAGACTGTCATCTTTTCCACTAGTTTAAAGAATAAATTCATATCAAAATTTTCAAGTGGTTTGGCCTTTGTTATGATTCCAATAAACTGCTTGGCTTTATATTTCTCGAGTTGATTCTCGCTTGTTTTCTTTTCCTCCCACTTTTGAATAAAATACTCGCTGTTTTCTAAGATAGCATTAAAAACATTAATGAAAATTTGGTAGAGTACTTTATCTTCAATGTGCGTGTTGTTGCAGCTCTTTTTCCCTTTCTCTGCATACTTCTTGTTACATCTCCACACTTTCCTTCTAAATCGATCATCATTGGAGTTCCAAATCTTTCTGCCAAATGCGCTGCTGCAATCTCCGCATATCACTTTTCCTGCAAATGGGTTATCGCTGGTTCCATAATCCACTCTTTTAAATCTATGTTTCTCAGCAAATTTCTTTTTTCTTTCCATTTCAAGCTGGACAGCTTCCCACATGTCTTTATCAATAATCGCAGGGTGATTGTCTTCCACATAATATCGTGGTACTTGACCGGTGTTCTCTACCCTTTTCTTGGTTAAATAATCAACGGTGTAGGTCTTTTGAAGAAGGGCATCGCCTTTATATTTTTCATTACTCAACATCTTTCTAATACTACCTTCATACCATTTGGCTGTTCCATTCCAGTTTGGAACATGCTCTTCCTCAAGCTCTCTAGCAATTCGATTTGGCCCTTTCCCATCAAGGTAGTCTTTAAATATCCTTCTAACAATCTTCGCTTGTGGCTCGTTAATGATCAAATTGCCATCTTCATCTTTGTCATACCCTAGAAATTTTGTATGGTTGATGGCGACTTTTCCCTGCTCAAATCGTCGCCTGATTCCCCAGGTAGAGTTCTCTGAAATAGATCTACTCTCGTCTTGGGCTAGGCTGGAAAGGATACTTAATAATACTTCACCCTTCGCATCTAATGTGTTTATGTTCTCTTTCTCGAAAATAACGCCAATTCCTAAATCCTTTAACTGCCTCACAAAATTCAAGCAGTCCAATGTGTTTCTCGCGAACCTTGATATGGATTTCGTGATGATCATGTCAATCTTTCGATTCTTACAATCCTCTATCATTTTGTTAAATTGCTCGCGCTTTTTCGTATTGGTTCCTGAAATCCCCTCATCTGCGTAAATTCCTGCCAGTTCATAATCGGGATGGTTTGAAATGTAGGTTGTATAATAATCGACTTGGGCCTCATAACTTGATAACTGTTCTAATTGGTCGGTTGACACTCGGCAGTATGCTGCCATTTTCTTTTTCTGGGGTTCGAACTGTTCTGAACTGATCTGGATGTTTGAGCTTGCTGGTATAACGGTAATGTTTTTTGCCATTCCTCAAGACCTCCTGTACAAGCGTTTCTTCTTTTATATTGAGCTCTCCAACAACTTCATCATCAATCTTTGTTCCTGGACAGGCATTTTTTCCATTCTTTATATAGTTACTACATTGCCAGACTACTTTTTTGCATGGAAGTTTGCTATTCCAAGTCCTTCGTTTCAAAGTTGACCCGCACTTTCCGCAGAAAAGCATTCCTGTTAGGGGATATCTATTTTGATACTTGCTTTTATCTCCTGTATTTCCCTTTGCTTCTGCCCGGACTTTCATTTCTGTTTGAACTCTATCCCAAGTTTGATTTGGAATAATCGGTGGGTGATTCTTTTCGATATAGAAACTTTCAACTTTCCCATCATTTCTGACAGTGCCTTGCTTTAGATGATGGGGTGTATAATATTTCTGTAGGATGGCATCCCCCTTGTACTTTTCATTTTTTAGTATGTTTAAGATTGTGCTCTCTTGCCAGTTGCCACCTGCAACAGTCGGTAGCCCATCGGCATTTAATTCTTTGGCAATCGTGAATGCTCCTTTGCCCTCCAAGTATTGATCAAATATCCGTTTGATAATTTCTGCTTCATCCTCATTAATAACTAAATTCCCTTGTTCATCTTTGTCGTAGCCGAGAAACCGATTTGTGTTTATCATCAGTTCGCCTCGTTCGAACTTCTTTTTAATTCTCCACTTCACATTTTCACTAATGTTTTTGCTTTCTTCTTGGGCAAAAGATGAGAGGACGGTAAGCATCAACTCGCCGTCCCCTGATAATGTGTTAATATTCTCTTTTTCAAATCGCACTTCAACACTTAGATCCTTCAGTTCCCTGACCTTTTGAAGTACCACTGTTGTGTTTCTTGCAAATCTTGAAATGGATTTTGTGATAATTAAATCAATCCCACCTTGCTTTGCGAGTTCTATCATTTTTTTGAATTCTGGGCGTTTGTCAGTAGTCCCGCTTATACCGCGATCTGCAAACACTCCCACAAATTCATACTCCGGGTTTGTTCCAATCAATCTTTCATAATAATTAATCTGGTTTTCTAAAGATTCACCTTGCTTTTCATGATCAGTTGATACCCTAGCATAAGCATATACTCTTTTCTTTGTGTCTTTCACAATGGTTGGTTCTATAATTCTAACTCGCAATGAAGGCCATCCTTTCTATCAATTTGGTACTACCATATATCACTCTAAAGGCCTAAATAATCAAGTTAATAGAACCGTTATTCAAACTTAATAAAGCCATCAAATCCTGCTTCTCTTAGCTTTTTAAGTATCGCCTCTGCATTGTCTTTCTTAGAAAAGGCACCCACCTGTACTCGATAATACTTATTTCCTTTTGACGGTTTTTCTGTTTTAGTAGATGAATTAATTAGCGTTAGAGCATCCTTTTCAATCCAACTCATGATTCCAGCAGATTCTTTGCCATTGTTCTTACCAATGGTTTTTCCAAGTAGAACACAAGGCTTCCCACCTTTAATAACTGGTTTTCCATTTGAAACTATCTGGGTCACTTTGTGATACGAACCTGTTTTTACCCATGATGGAATTCTTGCTCCACCAGGGAAATACTTAGCTGTTGATGATTTTACTTCCACTACATCACCAACCTTAATGCTAGATGATGTTTCCGGATCAGGATTTGTTTCATTTAAAGCTGCTTTCACCGCTGTACGAAAAGTATCCATATTCTCACCATGCTTAGGGAACCAATGCATCACATCAGAGTGATTACTTGCAATCCCCTTCTTGTGCCCTTCTGAATGACAAAGTATATCTCGTTCAGTGAGATTATAAGTTCTACACAACTGAACACAAAGCTCTACGGCATTTTCCCAGGCTTTTCTAAAGTAGCTCTCATTCTTTTTGACGTCATAGCCAACCATCGCAGATCCTCTACCATAAGAAAATCCACCTGGTTCACAAATTTCAATTCCGATATGCGTGTTGTTAGCCCTGCCACCAGAATGCCATCCCCGATGGTTCCAAGGAAGGTACTGCCAAACTTCTTTATCATCAACGAAGGCATGAACTGCAACTTGCCTACTCGTTTCTCCCGCTTGGTATGATTTATTCCATCGGCTAAACCAATCCGCAGCCATTACACCAGGTGTTGCTGTGGAATGAATCATAATCCCTTGAGGTGAAATCTTTCTCCCTGCTTTATAACAGTCGTTTTTGGTCATGAATCTAGTATTTAGTTTCATCTTTACCATCTCCCTTTTTTGCTTTCAACTGAGCCAAGATATCCTTGAGTTTTTCAGGAACAGGCAACCCAATTCTAGAGGCATTTTCGATAATGCTAATCCCCTCATTTGAAAGATAAAAAAAGATGACCGCTGTGCGTATGGCACTACCGTCACCAATAATCTGACTATCTATGATATGAGCCACTCCTACTAAGAAGAAAATCAGCACTTTCTTAAAGATACCTTTTGCTCCGATTTCACTTGAAAGGCGCTTTTCTATGATTGCACTCATAAGGCCAGTAATATAATCAATTACTACGAAAGCAATAAGTGCGTACAAAAAACCATCTAAGCCACCAAGTGCCCACCCAAACCAACCACCAAAAGATACAACTACAACTTGTAAATATGCCCATAATTCTTTCATTCTCAAATTCCCTCCCCACTACCTAACTTCCAATCTATTTAAAAAAGAACCCCACAAGGTTCTTGAGTTTTCCATTTTAATACTGTGCATAGTAAACATAGCCACTAGCCTTCACATAGAACCCATCGCCAGGAACATAGATTGCACCACCAAATGTATCGTAAGTCGATGTTGTAAATCCCGGTTGCTCAACACCTTCCCAAGTCAAACCATCAACAGATACATAAAGCATACTCTCATTAAACAGAGCAAACTTACCCCAGTCGGACATCCAAATGATATTCTGCGGATTCGGTATATTATTATTGGCAAGATCCCCAACATGAGAAAGGTTCGTTTCCGTTATCTCAGTGGCACTGTCATTCATTACACATAGTTTTACATCATAGATCCCATTTACATAACGGTATTTCATGACAAACAACTTGTCGTTTACAGATCGGATAAACATATAAGATGTTTCATTTAAATCTTCTGGAATGGTAGTTGTCCATGAACCCGGACTAGCAGAGCTTGCAATAGCAATTGATTTGTCTCCGCCTACAATCCCGACAAAGTTCCCTTTATGAGTCGTAAGGTATTTAAAGAAAGGGACCGATGACCCATCTGAACCTACCAACGTCCAGGCTGTTCTTTCCGTTAGTGAATCAAAGCTGTAATAAACCGGCGACTTGTAATACCACCAACTGACAACTCCAGACCCTCTGGCCATATCATATGCACCAGTTGTCATGGCATTCTGTGCATTTTGACAGTATCCCCCGTTATGCCAAGTGATGCCATCAAATGAAGCCATTATATTAGCAAACCCCGTAATCTTGGCTAAAAATACACCTCCACCGGAATAGAGGATTTCTGGTTCACCGTAACTCCACCAAGATACATCTACTACTGTCCATTGGCCGGTTGTTTTGTTGTAATAGGACATATAGGGTGTTTTGGCATGGTAGACGGCAATCTGTGCGTTGCCATTATCGTACACATTGATTTGCTTTTCACTTCCATACTGTGTATAACCAAAACTACTATAGGTTTTCTTTGTCCAATTCAAGGTGGGTATAGGAAGAAGGAGGCCACCCCGGCCACCAAATGCAGTCCAGATGGCTAATGTATTATTAAAATTTCGATCGTAGCTCATCCTTATCCCACCACCTTATTAATTGCTGTAATCCTTCCACTGCTATCAGTTGTGTAGTTGTAACTTGCTGTTTCTCCATCTACATACGTTACTTCAAACCTTGCTGCATCCACTAGTAATGTAGAAACCTCTTTGAGTAAAAGCTCTGAAAAAATATCATCCAAAGTGATACTTGTTATTCGCCCACCAGTATCCGTAGCGTAACTGTATTTCGCATGATATTGATGGGTGTCTCCCTTCTCTACTTCATAGGTCACATTAATAAAACCGGCATCTATAGATAGACTTTTAACTACTGTATAGGAAACTCCCAAATCATTTACTTGAGTCTGAAGCCCATCTACTGAACTACCAACCTGCGTTAAAGAAGTTTCTACAGAATTCATCGAGCTTCCAATTCGGTAAAATGTATCAGAAATACTTGGTCTGTATCGACCAACTTCTACCCGAATGTCATACCGATAGAAAGGGTTATATTCCAGTGATATAATTCTCGTTTTCACATCAATGCCTAGCGGTCTAAAAACAATGTGAACATTATCCCCTACAGAGAGGCTTAAGAGCTTAAAGAAGGAAATGTGGTAGGAGGATGCGTTCTCCCTTGAATCATGGGAAACAGAAACATCAGTAACGTTTTTGCTATCCATGACCACTTTGTATTCACTGCTCCCCCGATGACTTTTAATGTTAATTTGATAACCATCGTACTCGATTTCCCCACCCAAGATGGCAATGTACTGCATAAGAGCAGACCTTCTTGTCACCTCTTGGTTAATCTTCATGGTACAACTTTCACTAAACTCTACAATCCCAGCTGAAAAAGGAGTCCCAGACAATAACTGGTTTAATCCAGCTGTCGGGTTTCCTGTAAAATCAAATGTATCAATTTTATAGATCTCATCATTTAAGATGTACGACACATGCTCGCAAGTTACGGAACAAACAGGAAGACTGCCTTGCAGTGACTTTGTTATTTGGACGATTTCAAAATACTGATCATTTAGTTTGGCTAGCTGCTTCGTCTTTAAAGCAAGGGCAGATTTGGCCAGCACCGTAAACGATAGTATAAATTCACCTTCCAGTGCTTCTCGCAAATTGGCGGACATCACTTTTCGGATGGTTTGTATTAATGTAGATCCTGCATAAATTTCTATCATGACCCTGCAACCCCTAAATTTCTCACCGTTACAGTATTTTGATTCCACTGTAGCTGGGCAATAATCCGAGTTAAAACAGTCCCATCAATGGTAAGTGGAATCGTAACATCTAATAAAGATCCATTACCTCCATTAGCCGAGGCATTGATTTGACTGTTTAAATCCATGTCAAAATCGGTTGGAATAGCTCCTTCCATATCTTTTTCCACACCTCTCATGGCATCGGTGAAACCAATACCAATTCCAGCACCCATGTTTTCACCGATACCAGCAAAGACTTTTGAAGGAGAACGAATACCAAGAACACCTTTCACGTTGCTTACAATCCCACCAACAAAGTTACTAACCTTATCTCTTATCCAACCAATCATCGAGGATATTCCGTTCCAAAGTCCTCGAACAATATTTACACCAACCTCACCTATCGAATAGACCGATTTTCCAAGGCCAACTACGAGAGCAGAAATAATCTGTGGCAATTGTGCCACTAACTGCGGAATGGCCTGAATTAGCCCCGCTGCTAACTGAATAATTAACTTAATTCCCATTTCAACTATTTTAGGAAGGTTACTCGTTATAAAGTTGATAATCGTCGATATGATTGTAGGAAGAGCTTCTATTAATCTAGGTAATGCATTTAATAGCCCTATTGCTAAACCTTCAATAATTTTAAAAGCTACATCCAACACCAATCCGAGGTTGTCTATAAGCGTTTGTACAATTAAAATGACTGCTTGAACAATCGATGGGATAAGGTTTGGCAGGGCCTCAGCAATACCAGTGGCAAGAGTAACAATCATCGTTAGAGCCGCTTCAATCAATGCTGGAAGGTTAGCAATAATGCCATCGACCAAAGTTAAAACCAGATAAAGTGCACCTTCTGTGATTTGAGGTAAAGCCTCAATCAATCCCTGAAGAAGAGTGGTTACAATCTGCATGGCTGAATCAATAATGGTAGGCAGATTATCTATTATGGCACCAGCAATAGACATTACAATTTGAAGGCCTAGAGTAACCAATTGAGGGAGTTGTTCTGCAATGATTTCTGTAATCCCAGCAACTGTCTCCCCAATGACTTCTGAAATTTTATCGAAATCTCCATCAGCCGCATTTATACCATTTGATAGATTTGAAAATAGATCCGTAATCCCTGATGAGACTTCACCTACTGCTGGTAAAAACACACCTTGCAAGGAACGTTTCACACCTTCAATTCCATCGGTTAAGTTGTCGTATTTCACTTCAGTTATTTGGGCTAATGCATCACCACTAGCTAAAGTACTGTCTTTCATGTTGGAGAGAACAGGTAGAACATTTGCCTCTAAATCTTCAAACTGAGTACCAAATAACTGCACACCAACCGTATTTTTCAGGAGCGGATCCTCAATTTCCTGAAGTCTTTGAACAACACTGTAAAAAGCATCATTGGCAACTTCTCCACCCTGAGCAAACTTACTGGTCATTTCTTCAGCATTTAGGCCTAAAGCAGTGAAAGCTTCCATGCTCGTTTTGCTTCCGTCTTTTGCCCGGATATTGAACTCTTTAACGGCATCCCCGACCTTATCGATACTAAACGCTCCACTTTCTGCACCGTTTACTAAACTAGCAATGAACTCATCGGCGCTAAGCCCAAGAGCAGAATATTGAACAGAGTATTCATTAAGCGTATCTAAAAGATCTCCATTTTTATCAGCACCATTTTGAGCACCTGTTGCAATAATGTTATAGGCTTCCTCTGATGAGATACCGAAGTTTTTCATTAGAGCACTTGCTGCCCTGGCTGACTCCTGTATTTCAAAGCCAAAGGTATCCCTTAGAGCAAAACCGGACTCAGTGGCTTTTTCTAATTCTTCACCCATGAGCCCGGTAACTTTTTTCACTTCAGAGATACCTCCAGCAACCTCTTCCAAGTTTTCACCGAAATTATGCTTGTACACGTTTTGGGCAATCTCACCTAACTCTTCCAGTTCAGCACCTGTTGCTCCAGTTGAAGCAGAGATCTGATTAACCGCCATATTATACTCATCACCAAGCTTGATAAGGCTAGCCCCAGTTGCAACAGCAGCTGTTCCAATAGCAGTTACTGCAGCACCTATCGTCACTCCAATTCCCTTTAGCACACCACCTACTTTTTCAAAGCGGTTAGCTGCGTCTTCTGTTTGCTTTGCAGCATTCTCAACTTCATTAGCAAACTCTTCTACTTCACCCTCTGCGGCATTAGCACTATCGCCCATTTCATCAATCGATTGATTAGTTTTATCTAATTCCCGCTCCATCTTGATCAGGTCAGACTTAGCATTATTAAGTTGGATCTGCCAGTTTTGAGTTCGTTTATCTGTTTCTCCAAAGGAGTCTGCAGCATTTTTTAGAGCCTTTTCTAAAGTACCGATTTTGTCTTTCTGGGCATCAACTTTCTTGTTTAGCACATCACTTCTAGCCGTTAGTGCCTCCATCGACTGGTCCTGCTTATCAAACTGTGAAGTTACTAGATTCATTTCGCTTCCTAAAACTTTGAAACTGCGGTTAATATCTCTTAGGGAATTCTTAAATTCCTTCTCACCTTCAACACCGATTTTTAGACCAAAATTATCTGCCACGTTTCCACCTCCCTTCCCCCAAAAATAAAAAGACACCCATTCGCTGAGTGCCTTCTTCTATATTCCAATCGGTATTACATCATCAATAGATACATCTTTTCTTGGTTTTGCTATTCCGTTAAACTGCTTGTGACATTCCCATAAATCCATCAAGTACCCTAAAGGCATCAACCACACTTCATTTTCTCTACGGTTTAATAATGCCGTTCCATAATAAATAAGTCGGATAAACAACTCCTCATCGCTTACCCGACTTCCACGTTTTTTGATGGTTCACTCTCGATATGACGTTTTGTACCTTTCATCATGCTAGCCATAATCGCATTCTTATACTCTGCTAATTCAAATGGAGTGGTTAATAGTTCGATTTCTTCTTCCGTCAGCAGGTCTTGCTTCGCATCCCGATTCCTCAAGTTATGAATCAAAATTGATTGATTAGCCAACAAAGTGATCAGCCAAACTACTTCATCTAAAGCCAGTTCAAAGTCCTTTGTATTCATCAGTTTGTTCCCTAGATTTTCAAGACCACCATATCTCTTCGCAATTTCTTTTGTAGCCTTGGTTGTCAAAATTAACTTATAGTCTTGTCCACCTATTTCTATCACAGCACTTCGTTCATCAGCTGCAGGATCAATATCCAAAGGTGTTGTTTCATTTCCCATCATTAATCCTCCTTAGTTTAAGATACAGTTACTGTAGCCACAGTCGTAGTAACATCAGAAGCACCCGTTGAGCTCAGCACACAGTAGTAATAGTATGTTCCAGCAATAAGAGTTGTCGGAATATCAAAGCTTGCTGATGTTTCACCATTGATAACCGTACCGCTTGTAGCACTATCTACTGTGTTTTCATACCATTGATAGGTCACTGGATAGCTTGTATTTGTATCCGCTACAACAGATAAACTTCCAGAAATGCTACCTTCCGTTACATTTGTTAAATTAGCTGGTTGTGTCGTAATCGTAATGGTCGGTGTTACTGGTGTAAAATCCGGCTCATAAACAGTGCTAAACCAGTTAGTAATGGTATCTTGAGCAACGCCATTATCACCTTCTGTGACTTCAGCTTTCCAAGGATGTTTACTTTCTGCATCCAGCTTATTTCGTCTAAACACTGTTCCTTCTATGGTGGGACTACTAAAGGTAATCGAATCACCTTTCGTTGCAAGACTCGTTGTAGGAATACTAAAAATAACTCGATATAACCAAAAATAGCGGTACTTTCCATTCGACTTTTTAGCACGAAAGCCAATCGCAACTGGATTCCCTCCATCCTCACTTCTTGATACGACAACATTGTTGCTATCAATCTTTGAACCTGTTAAATCCTGCGCCACGATTGAGCCAATATCATCAATCCCAAGGCTTAATGTTCCACTCTTAAATTCCTTTACCACTTCAGATGCGCCATCATCGGCATATAGAATTGCTTCAATGAGCTCAACACTTAATTCAGCTGTCATGGCTTTAGCTAATATTTTAGGTGTTCCATAACTTTCAACACCATTTGTATCTTCGGTGATTTGGGCATAATATAATTGATCAAGTCCTATTGTAGCCAACTAAATCCCCTCCGTTTCATATTCTTTCATTACGTCAATAGCGTAATGGTGATATTTTGTATCATTCTCAAAACCGATATATTGTCGATCTGTAATCGTAATTTCTCCTGATAAAATTGCTCTAGTCAGTTGTTCCTTAAGAGCTAAATAATTTTTCTTTGAAAATAGGGATAATCTTGCTTCAGCGATAACCGTATGCGCTTGGTTATCCGCATAGAATTCTAATCTATCTGCCATAGGTGTAATGACTACATATTCATCAGGTGGTCTTCCTGAGAACGCACCTGTTTCAATCGGAATGCCGATGGGTTCTAGTATGCTATTTAGTTCATTTAATAAGCTCATAGTTTCCCAATCTCCTTATCCAACGCTTTCTCCATTGCTTCAATACATGCTTTTCTTGTAGCCGACTTTGTTGGTTTTAACCAAGGTTTAGGCGGTTGACCTGATTTTCCATATTCCAAAACAGCTGCTTTTAAAGCATTTGATACGCCCTTACTATCTTTATTAGTTGGGATCCCAACACGGAGAGTCCAGTTACCCTTATGATCTAAAGTAGGCTTTGTTGTTTCTAAGGATTGGACCAGTTCTCCTGTAGATTCAGAAGGTTCCTTTGTCTCTTCTCCAATCCTAGCAGTTAGATTGCTTTTGGCTTTCTTAATAACAGGATCTGCACCAGCTTGTAAAACTCTTGGTGCAATATTGTCAAATTGGTTATTGAGTTTAGATAGCTTTTCTAAAAATTCATCAGGCATTTTAAATGTAGCTCTAGCCATCCTATCACCCCTTTGACCCAACCGTTTTCTCAGCCAACACTTCTACATACATCCCTTTTTCCTTCAAATCTTCAACACTCAATATGTTGTATTGCTCGTTTTGGCAATCAATCTTCATTTCTGTTGTGATCTGAAAGCTTCGAGGTTTTCTAAACCGAAAAAGCGATGTAGCAGTTGAAAAACTTGCTCGATTCTTCCATGCTTCGTTACCATGCCTATCTTCTTTATAAGCACGTAATGAAGCTATAATTGTATCTTCTTCAGTCGAAAAGCCTTCTCCATCTTTCATAATTCTAGTTTCAACAATGTTTACTAGAGTTCTCATTTTCCCAAAACTCATATGACCACATCCTTATTAAGTCGAAGGAGCATATTGACCACATTCCAGACTTGCTTACTCGCTTCTACGTTGTCAGCAAAATAGCCACCAGTACTACCATCCCGACTTTCATAAAAGTGAGACGATAGCATGATGACTGCTTGTTCGGTCGTTGGATGCATAGGGGTTTCTTTATAATAACCATCTAGCTTCTTTTGATAACTTTCTGCATAGGCAATGGCAGCAGTGATGAAGCCAGAAAGCAGAACATCGTCTTCATTATGATTTAAAATAAGGTTCTGTTTTACCTTTGATAGCAATTCCTCCATCACCGTCTACCTCCTTATACAGATTTCATTAGCCCCGCCGCTTTCAGCTTTGCTAGTAGAGCATTAAAGTCAGTAACAAGCCCAGCTACATCTGCAGCAGTACTATCTGCTTGAAGTGCAGCTGGACTTAATGGTGTTCCATCAAAGGCTAACTTACCTTCGGGAGTTATATCTATTTCCCCACCGATGACCGTTCGATCTCCACCTTGTTCGGTATAATTTTTTACATTACTCATGAACTACCACCTACGCTTTCTGTTGAAGCACTTTAATCGCTTCAGGAAGAATTAGCTTTCCATCTACCCGTTGTGTTGCCTTAAATCCAACTTGCCCCGTTGCTGCATATAATTCATTTAATCGTTGGAAAGAGCGTCCTTGGCGATCAGCAACCCAGTAGTAACCAAAATCACCGAAAGCAATCGACTTAGCGCCTGCTGCAACAGTTGGAACATAAGCTGAGGTTTTCACTGGTCGATTTAAAATCGTATCAGGTTGCCCTGCTTGGACTGAAGGTTGCCATAAGTATTGACCACTTCCGTCTTTTAACTTTCTAAGCAATTTAACTGTTGCATCATTCATCACAAAGACGGCCTTTTTACGGTAAGGCGATTTCAGTGAGTAGAATAAATCCATAATCTCATCCACTGAAACAGCGGTTGCTGAAGTGGCTGTCACCCCTAATTCTGCGCCACCCGTTGCATTAAAAATGCCAGTCGGTTTTCCGGTACCATCTCCAACAAAGAAAGCTTCTTCTTCTCTGGCACCAATCCGTCTGGCAAATTCTTTTGCAATATACGATTCAAGATTAAACACACTGTCATTCAATAATTCTTCCGAAACTTTAATCATGGTTGCGAGCTTATAGGCCCCAATTGAAACCTGACCAAAGCTATCATCTGATTCTGGAATCAACCCTTCTTCATCAACCCATGATGCGGTTCCTTTTGAAGCAACAACCGGAATTTTTCGATCACCTGATGAAGTCGTAATGACCTTGGCTAATGATCGGAAGATATTTTCCTCTTCTAGGGATTGAATCAGTGTTCTTTCAAACTCATCTGGAGCTAGGTAACCACCTTCTGAATCCGTCCCAACCTGGAGTGCATTCTTTACATCATAATTACTTTTGTTTCTCATTGCTTTCCAGAACGATTCTCTGTATTCATCCGTAGCTCGTCCAGCTTTTTGCCCCTCAACACCCGTTGGTTTTGATGTAATTGGTTGGTTAACCGGCTTGGATAGTTCTAGGTCAATGGCCTGTTGTCTTTCCAATCGATCGATTTCCTTACCAAGATTAACAACTTCTGCTTCCATCTTCTCATAGGTAGAGGTATCTTCAGCGGAAAGAATTCCGTCTTCCCCTCTTTTTGAATCAAGAAATGCCTTCGTTTTCTCCCATACTTTTGCTCGTTTTTCACGTAGTTCTAATACTTTACTCATTCAAATCTCCTCCTTAAAATTTCAAGAGGTCTAGCCTCTTGTCCAATATGGTGATGTCTGTTCCTGTTTTCTTCTGTGGCAGTTTGTGTAAAAAGGAATTCACAACTGCCATCTTGTTATAAATAATCCCTTCATCGGATGAGTCTTGATTACTTCCTTCTTGGAACATAATTGCATCAGCAAAACCAAGCTCCACCGCTTTTTTGGAATTAAACCAGCTTTCATCATCCATCATGTGTGAGAGCTTAGTCCTGGAAAGACCTGTCTTCAGTTCATAAGCGTTGATAATACTTTCTTTTACTTCACTCAGCATCTGGATCGCCTTTTTCATTTCAGCTGTATCGCCAAAAGCAATGGTCATCGGATTATGGATCATCATCATAGAGACGGGTGACATATGAACTTCCCCACCTGCCATCGCAATGACTGAGGCAGCACTAGCGGCTATTCCATCAATCTTTACAGTTACATCTCCTTTGTAATCCATAAGCATGTTATAAATTTGACTCGCTGCAAATACGTCGCCACCTGGTGAGTTGATCCAAACCGTTATGTCTCCACCATCATTGATTAGTTCGGATTTAAATTGTTTGGGTGTCACTTCATCACCAAACCACGAATCTTCAGCAATCACTCCATCAAGAAAAAGTGTCCTGCCTTCCTCGTTTTTGACCCAATTCCAAAATTTCTTTTTCAAGGCTTATCCCTCCTTGTATTTTTCTGTCCATGCTCCTGCGTTTGACATATCAACAAAATTTCCGTTGACTAAATATTTATCTCCACCTTGCTCTTCAGGAATCATGTTCATTTCTTCAAGTTCTCGAATGTCATTGGCAGACATGACCCCATTTTGTCGCATGATTTGATAGAATTGAGCTCTTGAACCTGCATCTCCTCGGAGTCGTCCATTCAGATTAAACTTGATAAAGTACTCTTTCTTATCGGTTTCACTTAACAGAGCCTTCTTCATAGACTGCTCAATTCTTGTCACCCAAGGCATAATGGTATTATCGATAAAGCTAATAGACTGATGTTCAATATTACTAAAAGTCGCTTTATCAAGGTTTGCCACTAAATGGGGTGGGACTCGAAAGATTCTACAAATCTCTTCCGTTTGAAACTTCCTCGTTTCTAGAAATTGAGCTTGTTCTGGTGGAATGCCGATGCTTTGAAATTTCATGCCTTCTTCAAGGACTGCAATACGATGGGCATTGCCACTTCCTTGGTAGACTGCATTCCAGCTTTCTCGAATTTTCGCAGGATCCTTAACCACACCAGGATGTTCTAAAACACCACCTGGATTAGCGCCATTTGCAAAAAACCTAGCCCCATATTCTTCGGTTGCAAGGGCCATTCCAATCGCATTTTTAGCCATTGCAATCGGTGAATACCCCACAAGACCATCAAAACCAAGCCCTGGAATATGAAGAACCTCTTCACTCCGAAGGATTACCGAGCCTGTGTCTTTTCTGTATTCATAAAAAAGTTCACCAGTAGATGTTCTATCAACTGTCATCCGATCAGGCAGTAGAGGGTAAAGAGAAAGCACATTGCCTCTTCCATCCCGGATAATCTGTGCATAGGCATTTCCCCATAATAAAAGATGACTCATCAGTGTTTCTCTAAACACAAACGAAGTCATCTCGGCATTTGGCTCATCATGGAGCTTATAATATAAACTGTTTTCCACTGCTTTTTCCTTACCATTGTCAGTGTATCTGTATAGATGTAGCGGAAGACTTGCAATGGTTTCTGCAAGGATCCGGACACAAGCATAGACTGCAGTGGTCTGCATTGCTGTTCTTTCATTAACTGTTTTTCCACTTGTCGTACTGCCAAAGAAAATACTGTAAGTACTTCCTAAAAAGCTGTTCTTTGGTCCATCTCTTGATTGAAAAAGTCTAGATATCAATGGTATTTTCACAAGGTTCACTCCCATGAGTAGTAAATAAAAAATCGCCTGCAAATTACAGACGACCAATGTGAAGATTATTCTATTGGAATCAATGTCCTTTTCATTTCATTTTTTGAAATATGACTGAATAGATAGTCCATTATGATATGAATATTACATTGAATTTGGTAAAGTTTTAAATCTAGTTCACCTAAGAAGGCTTCATGTTGAATATCTTTAGAAAGTAAATATCCTCTAATTTCCTTATTTCCTCTAAGCGATTGACATGCTAAACGATGGTTTCCATCAATTATGATATATGGTGGACGTGACATGAATACTCTTTCATCAAGTTCTACGATAAAAATTGGCTCTTCATTGAATCTATCTAAATCTAAAGTGTTTTTATTCACAGCTCCGGGTGCAATACAGTGTTCTATGTCCTTTATCTTAAATGACTTAGGATTTAACTTGTGTTTTTTTATTACCTTTTCAGTTTTTGGAATAGACCAACTTAAATTATAGAAATCACCATTTGGTAAACCTATATTATGAGTATAGGTTTCATCTGTACCCACCTGAGTATAAAGATTTAACAGATCATCCATCGATGCACCTGAATTGAATTTATCAAAACCCTGTTTTTTAGTCGCTTCAGATATTTTTCTTTTATACTTCTTTATAATTCTTGGTAAGTCCTCTAAAGTATTTATTGGTTCTAACCCATTTTTTTTAAGAATTGAGTAATCTGCAAAACTATCAAGGAAATTATCAATTTGATGGTATTCCATTATAAACACGTTATCCCCTCCCAACTAAACGATATTCGGAGGGTTGGAATATTATTCATCAAAAGTAGTACAAATGTCTGTACACCAAAAGTATTATCCAATGTGAACTTGTACTATAGAATCAATATTCCTCGACCATCATAAACACTCTCTCTATTTTCATTCCTGATTGCCCGATCCAGTGCCATAATCAATGCAACAGCTCCATCAATACGTTCAGTACTTTTTTCTTTATCAGGCTTTATGTTTCCTGCGGGGTCGGTTTTGACAAAAATGTTATCCATCATCCACCTTAAAACCGGGTTACTACCATGAACAATTCTTTTCTCAAGGGTAATCTTCATCAACTCTTTAGATGCTGGCGACATATCCTTGTATCCTTGCCCAAAAGGAACAACGGTGAAGCCCATTCCTTCAAGGTTCTGAACCATCTGTACAGCGCCCCATCTGTCAAAGGCAATTTCCTTAATGTTGTACTTTTTCCCTAGTTCTTCAATGAACGCCTCAATGAACCCATAATGAACGACATTCCCTTCAGTCGTTTTGATATAGCCTTGCTGCTCCCATATATCGTAAGGAACATGGTCTCTCCTAACTCTTACTTTCAGGTTTTCATCTGGAATCCAAAAGTAAGGCAGAACTATAAATTTCTCAGCATCTGTCCTTGGTGGGAAAACCAATACAAAAGCCGTAATATCAGTTGTGCTTGACAGGTCAAGTCCTGCAAAACATTCTCTTCCACGAAGACTATCAAGATCGACTGGATCATCACAAGCGTCCCATTTCTCCATTTGCATCCAACGGGTCGATTGTTTCACCCATTGATTCAGTCTCAGTTGCCTGAAGATGTTTTCTTCAGCTGGATTTTCCTTCGCACTAATAAATGCATTTCTAACTTTCTCTATGTCAATGGTATGGTCCAATGATGGATTGGCCTTATACCAGTTCTTTTCATTAGTCCAATCATCATCATCTTTTATTCCGTAGATGACTGGATAAAATGTGGGGTCAATCTTTCTTCCCTCCATAATGTCCACCGCTTTTTGATGGATTTCATAACAAATTGAATTTCGGTCTGTACCAGCTGTTGTAATTAAAAAGAACAGTGGCTGAAGACGAGCATCCCCGGAACCTTTTGTCATAACATCAAATAGCTCTCGGTTTGGTTGAGCATGTAGTTCATCAAAGACAACGGAATGAACATTCAAACCATGTTTCGTGTATGCTTCAGCAGATAATACCTGATAAAAGCTATTGGTAGGTTTATAGACTAGCCGTTTCATTGACATAATGGGCTTGAATCTCTTCCTAAGGGCTGGTGACTGATCTACCATCTCCACCGCAACATCAAACACAATCGAGGCCTGTTGCCTGTCAGAAGCACAACCATAAACTTCTGCTCCCCATTCATTATCAGCACAAGTCATCAATAAAGCTACGGCAGCGGCAATTTCACTCTTTCCATTTTTCTTCGGAATCTCAATATAAGCTGTGTTGTATTGCCGATATCCATTTTCTTTGACCGTACCAAATACGTCTCGGATGATTTTGTCCTGCCAAGGTAGAAGGTCGAAAGGAACCCCTCGCCACTGACCTTTTGTGTGCTTTAGGCAGTTGATAAAGTTAACGGCATGCTGAGCCTTTTCCTCGTCATACACCCTTACCACCACCTTGAAAGAGCATAAATTCCATCGGGTCTTCTGCATCGTTTGGTTTGTCAGCCACAATTCTAGTCCGTGATGAAGGAGTTAATCCAAATTGCTCACAGAAGCGGTTCATGGTCTTTAAATAACTCTGGGCAATTGAAACCTGCGGCACCTGTTGCCAATATCCTGAAGGGGTTTTGACAATGGTTCCATGCTTGGTGATAAACTCTTCTGCTTCTTTCCATCTGGCATAGGCTTGGCAATATCCCGCAAAGGCAGCCATATCTACTTCAGTCAGGATTCCTAATTGCTCTAGTTGTTTGACCATTCTTCGCCACTCTTTCTTGGCTTCTGGTTCCAGCCAAGATGGGCATCTTGGTGCTTTCTTTTCAGGCTTCGGTTCCTTCTGATTCAGATCACGCTTCCCTGGGTTGCCTTCTAATGCCTTCAGTGCAGTTGGCTTCGGTTTCCTTCCACGTTGAGCCACAGGCGCCACCTCCTTTCAAATTTGGCATAAGAAAAGAGCCTACCTCCTGATAGACTCCAATTGATTCATTCCCTTAGTTCTTCCATATTTCCATCTTGAATTCTCCATTAAAAACCATCCAGCGCACTTCTCCATCTTCAAGTTGTAGGACTAACATTCCCGGCAAAAGATACATCTCATTTTCTTGGTATCCCGCTGCTTCTAGATCCCGCTTTTGCTGAACTAGCAGTTCCAAACCTCTTACCGCATCAACATTCCCCTGTAACATCTGAACCATATCTCTGGTCATTTAAACAACCTCCCTGTGTTTTGGTATGTCTATACATCACTCTAAACACAG
Source organism: Bacillus sp. 2205SS5-2 (assembly GCF_037024155.1). Classification (NCBI taxonomy): domain Bacteria; kingdom Bacillati; phylum Bacillota; class Bacilli; order Caryophanales; family Bacillaceae; genus Bacillus; species Bacillus spongicola. The sequence goes on along the minus strand of NZ_JAYKTS010000012.1, from coordinate 88,802 downwards.
GGATTATCAAGTTAATTATCACCTTTAATGCCTTTATAATTGTAGTTGCCTTTCTTAAATTCCTTATGTTCAGCTTCGACCGCCTCACCATAATCGGCCCGCTTGGATTCCTTATCCTTGCACGTTAAGCAAATGCAATCGGTATTGTACATGGACATAATCCGTCCACTTTTTAAGCTGCCGCCACAGCGATCACAATATGTTTGTGTAAAAAATTTATCCATCATGCTTCACCTCAGAACTGTACTTCTTCCTTGTTTCCTCAATGAATGTTTCAAGGACGCTAGCATTCGGATCCAAGTCCTCTTCATTGTTCCAAAATTGGTCCAAATCCTCTAGCAAGTCGAGAATGGCCATAACTCCTTCTTTAGCATCCGCTTCGCCAAGGACGACCTCTTTTTCAATGATGGTTGCCTTAAGTCCCTGAATCATTGCTTGGTAGATTTGCTCATTCATTCGGCTCACTCACCTTTCTAAAGGCTCCACTTCCTTCAAGGTTTTGCAGGAGCACCTTCCTCGTGGTTTTGTACTCAGGGCCATTCATCCCAAGTCGAATCAGCCAGGTTCTGAAGGCATATTTCGGATTGTCATCCTGTGCTCGTTTGAAAGTGGCTCGCTTTTGCTTTTTGGCATTTTGGTTGATGAATGCGGTAAGGTCTTGAAAGGCTGCAATTTTCTCTGAATCCAAGTTTTGCGCTGCTAGTTTGATAGTGAAGGTTTCCTTTTCAAAATCGAAAACTAAGCCTGGAATCCTCTCAAGGCCAAGTTCATCGAGTGCCTTCTTAAACTCCTCAATAGCGCTCGTTTCCTTTTCATCAAAATCCTGCGGAAAGGTTTCATCTATCAACGGCTCGTTTGTTTCAAACGCCATCATGATCAAGTGCTGTTTGCTAAAAAGCATGTTTATTAGATTTCTTAATGTGTTTCCGGTGTGGCCCTCAAGCGGGAGCGTTACCTCAACCCCATCCAAATCGAGAACCGCAGGCTGTTCCTTACCTGTTTCTTCTTCAGGCTCTGGAGGATTAATTATCTCTTCAAAGGATTTCACTTCTCCGGCTGAGTTTGTAATCATGCCCTTCCTGTCAATAGTGTAGGTTTCATTCTCGGTTATAATTTCGTAGGCAAAGGTTGGAACGTTTAGATACTTGGGTTTCACTCCTAAAAATTCTCCTAGCTTTTTGACCATTTCTTTTCGATCCATTTTCACTACCTCCTGTGTTTTGGTGTAGTACATATATCACTCTAAACACAAGTAATAGCAAGTCATTCCTGACCAAAATGCGTATATTTATAGACCAATAAAAAAGGCCCGTTAAGGCCCCATTCTAGTCGTTTTCAATTGCTGTATATCTTGGATAACTATAGCCTTCACTGTTCACTAGAACTTTTTCACCCGTATCTTTATTGATCACTCTAATGCAGCGGGCCTCTCGCTTCTTATTCACTCCACCGTCGTCCTCTGTGATCCAAGGCTGGTCATTAAAGAAGTCGTGCGCAAAGGTATGAAAATCCTTATCTTCTAACTCCACTACTTTTGTTACGATGTAGGTTTGACCTTGCTGTCCTTGCTTAACGGCTTCTTTAGTGATTTCCTTCAGCTCCGCTAGATTACTAACTTTCCTTCCAAACAATGCTTTCATTAATCATCACTCCACCTCAACGTATTCCATGATGATTTGGAGGGCTTCACCATAGGAGCTGGATGCCATCACCCGCTCACTGACTTCTTTAACTTGTTCTTCTTTTCCAGCTTCTTTTAGCGCCCTACTCACTCGCCCAAGGATGGAAAAGATATTGCCGTCCTCGCCAATAAGTTTGACTGATGGTTTATGGTTTACTTCCATCACTCTGCCTCCAATCTCTTCAAGGTAGTAGCATATTGCCATACACCTTGAGGTATAGCAACTTTGTTCGTCTATAATATTTCGTCTAATACAGGTTTAGGAACATCTGAATACGATAGCTTCTCCCCGTCTCTTTCCAAGAAAACATTTGCATCCGTTCCCACATGTTCGATATACCGTTTGACAATCGCATCCGCATATTTTTCATCCAGTTCAATTGTGTAGCAAATTCGATTCGTTTGTTCGCAAGCCATAAGTGTTGAACCACTCCCGCCAAAAGGATCCAGGACGATGCAATTGCTCATGCTACTATTTTGAATCGGGTAGGCACACAAGTTAACCGGCTTCATCGTTGGATGAAGAGCATTCTTCGACGGTCTATCAAAATTCCAGATAGTACTCTGTTTTCTATCTGCATACCAATTATGTTTTCCATCCTTCAACCAACCAAATAGAATCGGTTCATGTTTCCACTGATAAGGACTTCTGCCAAGTACAAGGCTTTGCTTAGCCCAAATACAAACACCCGATAAGTAGAAGCCTGCATCCTTGAATGCCTTTCTGAAGTTGTAACCTTCCGTATCCGCATGGAACACATAGATGGATGCATCCCTTTCCATACTAGCAGCCAAATTCTTATAGGCTTTGAGTAAGAAGTTATAAAACTCTTCATCTTTCATGTTATCGTTCTGGATACTACCTGCTTGTGAAGAGTAATTGACGTTATAAGGTGGGTCCGTTACGACAAGGTTTGCTTTCTGGTCATTCATAAGAACTTGATATACTTCTTGATCTGTACTGTCCCCGCAAACTAATCGATGCCTACCAAGTAACCACACGTCACCTTTTTGGGTAATAGCAGGTTCAGCTAATTCCTTTTCAACATCAAAATCGTCCTCCGTAATATCTTTATCATGAACCTCGTTAAAAAGCTGATCGATTTCTGGTGGTTCAAAACCTGTAAATGAGATGTCATAGTCCAAGGACTGCAAGTTTTGAATGAGGTCAGCTAATAGCTCTTTGCTCCACTCTCCGCTAATTTTATTTAATGCAATATTTAGAGCCTTCTCTTTTGTCTTATCGACATTGATAACCACACAGTCGATTTCTGTAAAACCTAATGTCATTAAAACTGTAATTCTTTGATGGCCACCGACAACCGTCATATCCTTATTAACAATGACAGGTTCTACATAACCAAATTGTTCAATACTGTTTTTAATCTTCTCAAATTCGCTATCGCCCGGTTTCAATTTCTTCCTGGGATTATAGCTAGCAGGAATTAAATCTTCAATAGGTAGTTTTTTAAACTCCATCTTCCTCACTCCAAAATCTTGATTTGATATAACAATCGTGACTGCAGAACTTTCTCTTCTTGTTCCCATAGCAATTGAACTCTTTTTCACACTGCGGGCAGGTATAGTGGTAAATAGCTGTTTCATTTTTATTTCGTGCCTGAGGATTTTCTTTCCACCACTTCCGGCGACATTCATCCGAACAGAACTTCCGAGCCCTTCCACGACCTTTTTGGTTGATTGGGTTCCCGCAGCAAGTGCAGAGTAGATGATTGTTCATTTGCTCTTTCACATTTAATGCAACAACTCTGGAATCACCAGCAAGGCCATTCCTTTTACAAAACCCACGGATGCTGTCCCTGGATTTTCCAAGCACTGCGCCAATAGCCTTATATCCAACCCCTTTAAGCCGGAGGTCATAAATCGTCTGTCTTTCTACTTCGTTCATCTCTCACACCCCTTTCTGCGTGAACCGTATTGAAAATGGCAATAAAAAAACGCCTAAGTCAGCTATTTTTCAAGCTCTTACTGGCGTTAAAATGACATTTGTTATTTTTCGATTAAAGTGGCTCAAACCCTAGTGTTTATAAGGACTGAGCCATTTTTGTGAGCATTTCTCTATATAACCTCTGTGCAAATTTAAAAACGATTGAATCCCTTGCGCCTGTTGATGTTTTTGACTTGTATCCTCCATCCAATGATACCCCCCTTGTTTAATTCCGCGAAAATTCACGTGAAGGGGGCGCGCGGTCGCCTGATAAAAGGTTGTAGAGATTTGACCTCCCCTACCCGTCCATTAAAAAGAGTAAACAGGATACTGATCTTCTGTTCTTGTCTTTCTGTCATGACATCTCTTACACAAAGGTTGCCAGTTGTTTTCATTCCAGAACAGGCTCTGGTCACCTCGGTGTGGTTTGATATGGTCAACCACCGTAGCTTGAGTGAGCTTTCCTTTCTGCTCACAGCGTTTGCAAAGAGGATGGGCGTTCAAGAATCGTTTGCTCGCTTTCCTCCAACGGTTATCATAACCACGTTCACTTGCATTAGCTCTATCATCTACATGAAGCTTCGCATGAAACTCACAGTACTTATCATCGGTCAACAAAGGACAGCCGTTGTGTTTGCATGGCTTCTTTGGTTTCTTTGGCATTGTTCTCAACTCCATACTCAATTAAAAAAGCCCCGAAGGTTTGTCCTTCAAGGGCTGTTGTATGATACTTCTATAGCTTATACTCTATCACAGGGAGAGGGTGGCTTAACATGGCTTTTCATGGCGTGTTTATTTCTCCAAACAAAAACCCTCAAAGGACTCTAGCCTTCAAGGGTGATGTGGGTACTCTTGTTTTCATATGCATTCCACCGTGTTGTTTTCTAATCGTTCCGTTGCTTCCTTCAATGCTTTACGATGTAGCCGGTAAACCCAACGTACATCGTATCCCATCATGGCAGCTACTTCTTCCCAAGTGCTCCCACTAAGATAGCGAAGCTCAAGAAGTAACCGGTGAGAAGGATTTTCTATTTCAGATACGAAGGTTGCCAACTCCCGCTTTAAATCAATCAACTGATCAATGTCGTCATTGATTTCTTCCTCCAGACTCATTAACTTAACGAGAGCACTTTCCATCGGGGATTGCTGTTTTGTACTTTGAACCTTGTCATCCTGAAGGACAGATGTTGTCTTTAAAGCAAGGTCCCGTAACATGGAAACCTGTTCTAATTTACTGTTTATTCTTTGGTCCAGCTGAAAAGCCTGGGATAAATATTCTTTAGCATCCACCATCAATTCCTCCCGTCTTTACGATCCATGTGGCAAACCCTCTTTATATCGATTCATTCTTGATTTCACTGCCTCAATAAGAGCAGCTTGGCTCACGTCTTTATCTTCTAACGCTTTCATCACTCGCTCATCAATGGTGCCTTTGGCAATGATATGGTGAATGACGACCGTTTGTTTTTGCCCTTGCCGCCACAATCTTGCATTGGCTTGCTGGTAAAGTTCAAGGCTCCATGTAAGGCCAAACCAGATGATGATGTTCCCACCAGTTTGAAGGTTCAGCCCATGACCAGCTGATGCTGGATGAGCTAGAAGGACTTGAACCTTCCCTTGATTCCAATCCTTTATATCTTGATCCGATTGAAGGATTCTCGGCTTCAATTTCTTTAGGTGTTTTAATAGCCTGTCCTTATCATGCTGATACCCATAAAACACAAGCATTGGTTTTCCACCTGCAACTTCAATCAATTCATCCAACGCTTTTAACTTTTCATCATGAATCCGCTTCACTTCACCGTCTTCATCGTAAACAGCACCGTTCGCCATTTGTAATAATTTATTAGCTAGTACTGCTGCAGATCCAGCTAATACATCCGCTTCTTCAATCGATAAAATCAATTCTTTTTCTAATTGATCATATTGTTCTTTCGCCTTTTTCGACAATTCCACTGGTATCACGTTGTCGATTCTTTCAGGTAATTCGAGGTAATCTTTGGCCTTCATACTCACGCAGATATCGGAGAGCTTTTCATAAATCGCATCTTCGGCTCCATCTTTTAACTTCCATGTGTAGACGATCATTTGATTTCGTTTATCCGGAAGAAAATATCTCTCTCGGTAACCAGTGACTGTTTTGCCTAAACGCTCTCCACCGTCGAGTAAATAAATCTGTGGCCACAAATCAATCAAACCGTTTGGTGCTGGGGTTCCTGTTAGTCCAACCAATCTTTTAATAAAAGGCCTCACCTTTTTCAAAGCCTTAAACCGCTGGGCCTTTGAAGATTTAAAGCTGGATAGCTCATCGATAACCACCATGTCAAAAGGCCAATCGGCATCAAACCAATCCACGAGCCAAGTGACATTTTCTCTATTGATGATGTAGATGTCAGCTTTTTTATATAGTGCAGCTACCCTTTGCTTTTCACTACCGAGCACTTTGGAAATTCTAAGGTCTTTCAAATGATCCCACTTTTCCACTTCTTCTTCCCAAGTGGTACTCGCTACTCGGAGCGGAGCAATAACCAACACCTTCGCCACATCGAAGTAGTCATACATCAATTCCAAAATGGCCGTTAGGGTGGACACTGACTTTCCCATTCCCATTTCAAGAAAAAGTGCTGATTTCTCCTTTTCGATAATCCACTGTGTGGCATAGTCCTGATAATGATAAGGTTTATAATTCAAAGGACCATCTCCTCTATCATCTGATCGACAGCCCCATAGCTATCAATCTTATAAACTTTAAAGCCTAAAGCTTCCAGCTGTTTTTTCCTTTTTCGTTGTAATGCTCGTAGCTTCTTAGCCGGTGCCTTTAATTCCACAAAGGCGACCTTTGAGCCGTTAAAGAGCACCAACCTGTCTGGCACGCCTGCAAAACCGGGCGACACAAGTTTCAAAGCCAGCCCGCCATTTTCCTTCACTTTCATTTTGAGCCTTTTCTCCACGCTCGCTTCATTCATCTATCATCACTCCAAAATGAAGGTATACACTCCAAACCCAGTATCCATGCGGTTTTCAAATAGTTTGTATGCCCTGTATGCCTTTTTTAGATGGACCCATACATATGAGTGTATTAGGCAGTATATATTACTCTCTATTACTTCTATTTTCTTTCTTATATAGAAGAAGGTATACAAAGTATAAATAGTATAGAAGCTAGTAATCATAAGGGTCACGGTGTATACTTTCAATCATTTTCAAAGTTTACATGTATACAAGTTCACGTCGAAATCCTTTTTGCATACCATACGTTTTATCAAATCGAACAGAGCTCACCCTTTTCCACCCTGGTGTATGTTGGATGATCATATTAATTTCTTTGGCATCATATCTGGTCATGATCGATACATCCTTTTGAAAAAGCTCCTCCCAAACCATCTGAGCACACACCTTGCTTAGTTTCATGGTCTTATCAGACTCAGAACCACCCATGTCCATATGCAAATAGGCTCTTCTCGTACCGATGTCAAGGTCATACCAATTCATCGGAACCTCGGTTTCCAAATACGTTCGAATGCTTTCTGCAATTGGATTCTCCTGTGTATGAGCAGCTTGAAGTTCCCGAGCCTTTTCCTCGATGTCTTTGCTTAAAGCCAAGGTCTCTCCCTTTTCATACAGTACCTTCGCCTCCGCCCAAACTTGATCAACTTCCTCTTCAGTTAAATCATCCCACATGTTTTTACTACCACCACCGTTAACCGTAATCGGCAAAAAGCGACGGTTCCCTGTCGGATCATTTAAAAAGTCATAATCATTGGTAGTTCCAAAGAAAACACACTGCCGTTTAAATGTTTCATTATGCCTGCCATAAGCAACTCGAAAGGTATCCTCGGACTTCGAAATAAAATGTTTTACCGCTTCCGTTTCTACTTTCTTTGTTGCCGTCAGCTCAGCCATTTCTAAAATCCATGCACCTTGAAGTTGCTCATAGGCTTCTTTGCCTTTCACAGTAATTAAGGAATCCGAGTGCCATTCTTTGCCTAGGAGCTTAATAATGTAACTTTTCCCAACACCTTGAGGGCCAACAAGGACTACGCAGTAATCAAACTTTGTACCTGGACGATAAATTCTTGTGACTGCCGCCAATAAAATCTTTCGGGTAAACATTCGGACACATTCATTATCATCAGCACCAAGGTAATCGGATATCAAGGTTTCAATCCGTTTTTGACCATCCCAAACGAGATCATTTAAATAGTCCTTAATTGGATGAAAGGCATATTTCACTGCCACCTCACTCCAAGCGTCGGCAATAACACCCGCTCCTTTTATGCCATAGACTGAGTAAAGATAATTTCGCAAACTGGCATCATCTGTATCAGACCAATACTCCCCTCGCTCCGCACTTCTCCATGGCAAATCATCTTTAATGACAACCCGATGGACAAAATCGTTCATCGCGATTCGGTCCTTTAAAGCTGGATCGTTTTCAAGAATCAGGATGACATTCGGTGCACTGGAGGCAATATTTCCTTTTTGATCCCTTGTTAATTCCGATAGCCACTCCATCTCTTCTTCTTCAAAATCACCTGCAGCAAGGCTCAACTGTTCTTTACCTAATGTCAGTTTTACCTGCTTATCCCTTAAGGCTTCTTCTACCATGGCTTTATAAGAAGGCAACCGGTTGATTGGCGTTCCCTCTTTGACTGTTTCATCAAGGTCACCAAATAGATGCATTCGAACCAAATCAAAAGCATTACATAACCTTCCACCAATCGGGTCCGTAGAATGGTGAGAATAGGCAAAATCACCATCTTCATAAACCACCACCCCGCCCGCTGTGGAACCAGCTGAATATGTGTATCTATTCGGATCCTCACAAGGGACATAAATATCATTTAAATATTTCTCAATCACATCCACGACAGAGTACGTCCGGCAAAAAGCACCGACCACACCTTCTTTTGATTTAGGATCACCTTGCCTATCAGCGAGCTTCTTTCGCTCGTGAACAGTTCTTGAGCTTTCCGGCCAGTAAGAAGAATCTCTCCAATCTGGAAATCTAGCCAAAACAGTATCTGGATCAATCCATGGCTCGTCCAATACTTTAAAGTCAAATTCACCATCAGATGATGTCGATGGCCAATACATCAGCCGGTGTACTTGATAGGTGGTATCATCGAAAAAATCTATTCCGAGGTCAGCAGCAATCCTCCTTGCAATCGGTACATATTCATCGGCGGTAACTGGCCTGGATAAAGGAATAACTAATCTTAACCTTGGATTCTTCGGATGGTGTTTATGAGTAGAGTACATGGCGCACCCGTAGCCAAACATGGTCTCAACAGATGCCCACAGGTCCCCTTTCACAAAATCTGCATCAAGGGACACGATTTGTCGCCAAACCACACTGTCATGCTTCCTTCTGCCGCCCTTTAAGGTACCACCGATAAATCCACCAACATCTTTTATTTCGTCTTGCTTTGATTTGGAAAGCTTTTTATATTCCTCGTAGGTTTCATGGGTTCGAACCGTACTACTTAACTTCTGAACAACCTCAGACCAAAGCAAATCTCTGTTTTTCCAGTTCAGTTCTTTTCTGTTTCGTCCAGTCGCAATGGTGAGATTACCATCGTGTTTTAGTTTGTGATCTTTTCTTTCACTTGGCTCTTTCACATCCACCAATCCTCCTGCGTATCACCTTACGAAGGCCTTTTCTGGCTCCTTCCAAATCACTGGAGAGAGCCTGGCCTTTAAGTGTTTTAATGGTCTGCTTTGGTAGTACATTTCTATACTTTTCTAATTGGGATACAAATTTTACAGTTTCCATGTCAGCCAATCTCGACACGTCCCTGCTATGCAGATTTAGTAGAACGTTCAATTAACGGCACTAATCCTTTCTCTCTCTTAAGCAACTCATAAAGAAACAACCGCCCCTTTTGAGTCCAATAGGTGTGCATTACATTTCTTTCAGCATCAATGGCATGGGTTTTTGATTGCGTGTAGCCCATCTCCGCATATTTTTGATAAAGCAGCCATGTTTTTCCCATTTTGAATTGAACGCCTAACTCATGAAGAACCGCATTCAGTTTTCTTGCAGATAGACCGTAATCCTTCGCAATAATGCTTATTGGTACAACCGATTTATTCTGAAGAACCAGATCATAATACGACGCTTTCGGCTGCAACTCACCGATAATTTGTTTCTGTTGGGCATTAGCAAGTTTTAGCTTTTTTGCTTCTTCTTTAGCTTCCTTATATTCCGTAAAAAGCTTAATGCCGAGATCCGGGTTTTTAAGAATGTCATCAAGTAATGATTCGGAAGCGTACATTCCGTGTTTTCGGATATCTGGTAGCACTTCATCGAACACCCAACGTTCGAATTGCTCTGCTGCCGGAAGTTGCGATTTCACAATCAAACGATAGAGGTCCCCTTCCGGGATGAAATTCTTCTCAATTTGCTTGGTTGGATTCTGTGGATGGGGTACTCCGTATTTCGCGGGGTACCGACAGTGCTGCTTGATTGCTTCATGAGGTTTCACATAGCCAAGCATCTTTGCACATTCCGTTGCAGGAAAATACGCTTTACCGTTTACCTGCATAACACGTAACTCACCAAACATTTCATTTGAAACTACCTGTAATTTATTCATTATCAATTTCCTCCTGTTCAATTTAATCTTTCTTGTAATAGAAAGTTTCAAAGCTATCCGCACCTAACGGAAGCCCGGGTGCCCATTCAACTGGTTGTCCCATTAACACTTCAACATCTTCCATGGAGCCCGTCCCAATTGGTACATCAAGAACCACTTCATCATGGACATGAAAATTTATATGATATCCCGCTTCATCCAACCGAAGCATGGAAACAGCAAGACAATCTCTTGCAATCGCCTGAATAATATTCTCCGTCAACTTCCCTCCATATGTGGGAATCCCACCCCACTGCTTGGATCTTTGCTCTGTTCCTTCATAAGTTAGTTGTTCTTTACCAAAACGCTCATCAATTCCAATTTTCGGTCTTACATAAGCAAGAGAACGACCGGATGGAAGCTTGATAAATAAAATGCCTTTGGTGTAATGAAAGGTAAGCCCATACTGTATCTTCACTACTACTTTTTCCTTCACAGCTTTAAGTGCTGCCGCTTCGATGGCCCACCAGAGTTTCACGATATTTGGATTAGCATCTCTCCAAGCAGATACCAACTCTGGTAGTTCATCTTCGGTTAGTCCCATTTCAATAGCTCCCATTTGCATTAAAGCTCCTTTAGAACCGCCGTAGCCTAGAGCCAATTCAGCAATTTTCCCTTTCTGTCGAAGCAGGCTTCCTTTATCGATGGTTTCAATAGGTACCTTGAACATTTGAGCAGCTGAGGCCTCATATATTTTTCCATGTATTTGGAACACATCCATCCTCCAACGCTCTCCTGAAAGCCAAGCAATCACTCTTGCTTCAATTGCTGAAAAGTCAGCTACAATAAAACGGTTGCCCTTTGATGGAATAAAGGCCGTTCGGATTAATTGCGATAATACGTCCGACAAACTATCAAAAAGAATACTTATCGTTTCGTAATCCCCGGATTTCAAAAGACTTCTAGCAATGTGTAAATCGTCCAGACTGTTCCTTGGCAGATTGTGAATTTGTACAAGTCTCCCAGCCCAACGACCTGTCCTACTCGCACCATAAAATTGCAGCAACCCCCTAATTTTTTGGTCGAGGCAGACGGAACGCTCCATAGCTTCATACTTTTTCACCGATGTTTTGGACATTGCTTGTCTCAGTTCCAACAGCCGCTTCACTTCCGAATTTGCCACTTCGTCCATTAACGCTTCGACATTTTTCTTAGCAAGGCTATCTACTTCTATCCCTTGCTTCATTAACCAACCTTTTAATTGCACTGGACTATTTGGATTCTCTAATCCTGTTAAAAGGATAGCCTCATCAAAAAGCTCATCCTGAAACGATTTATCTGCCTGAATAGCATTTATGACTAGGCTTTTATCGATAAGAACCCCTTCATCATTGATTTTCTGGTCTAGCTCCCAAAGCTTCTGTTCGACTTTTGAAATAGGGAAAGCCTCGAGTTTCTTTCGGATCTGCCTTTCAACTTCAACGTCCTGTTTACAATACAGCTTAAAGGTGTTCCACCTATCCAAGTCATGTTCTGGTAGATTTCGAGTTCTACCCTCATTCACTTTGGTAGGTTTACATGGAACCGAAAAATAGCGAATTAAGGATTTCCCTTCCTTCAGTTTCTGTTCTTTCAACTTGAGACATTTGGCCACACCATCGAGATATCCAGGCAAACCAAGCATTAAAGCGTGAACAGATGAACACCGCCATTGGTCAGGTGGCATTGGTTTGTTAAAGTGCTTGGCTAAACACGTTCGTTCAAAGTTTGCATTGTAAGCTGTTTTTAACACATTTGGATCTGTCATCGCTCTTTCAATGTCATCCGGTATCTTCTCACCAGATGCTAAGTCAACAATTTGTACCTCTTTATCATCAACCGCATAGGCGAAAAGAAGAATTTCAAAATCGACTGATTCACTGTAGGCATAGACCCCGCATTTCACGAGGTCCGCCTTACTGTAAGTTTCAATATCAATTGCTAATAGCTTCATAGATATCAACCTAAAATATCGTCATCATCGTCACTGTCATCAGCAAAATCGGCTTCTGCACTGCTTCGGCCACCAAGTGGATCTCCATCAGTAGTCTTCATAATGTTTTGAAGTCCCGCCGCAATCCCCTTATTTCCATTTACGTTGTAAGCGTAGAAAGTCAAACTGACTCTCCCATAACACCCTGAGTAAAACTCGCTTTGGTCCATGATTGGATTTAAGTCTGCATCCACAATGCCTGGCTTAATCTTGCTATTTGCATTAATGAAGTAGGAATCTGCATAAGCCTCATCATCTTCGCGGTCTACATCACCGTCGCGCAAGGGGCTCTTCAAGTTCGAAGGTACCTTACCACCAAACTTGTCCATGTTTTCTTGAGTCGCTTTTTGAATCGCATCTTTTACCTTTTTGATGGTTTTTTTATCCGACTTCGGAATAATGATGCTTTCCGAATACTTCAAGTCACTTCCATTAACGCTGACTGCTTGATGTACATTTGCATAACTGAACCGTACTGGGTTTTCCTTTGTTCCAATCGTAATTTTTACCATGTTTTAGTTCCTCCTCATTATTGAAAATCTACTTCTGGTGAAGCTTTTAATTCTGGTCGCTTGTCCTCTTCAGGGACGAGCTTAATTTTCCCCTGTGCCTTTGTTACAAAAGAACCAAGCAACTCTTCAAACTCCTTTTTACCAAGTTCTTTCTCAAGGACGGTGATTGTATTTAATGATTTCTTGTAAATGACATCAGTGTTATATCCCGCAGCTGTGAGTGTGTCGATTACCGCTTCTTCATCACTATATTTACGACTTCCTCTGCCCTCTACGAGTTTCATTCCTGGCCATTGCTTGTTTTCATTCACTGACATTGATAAGGCAAATTCTTGAACGGTTTTCGCCCAACTGATCAGATCATCAAGAGAAGTTAGAATTTCGACCACTTCTTCATCTGTCAGTAGTGGCGGACTTTGAAAATCCAAGCGTGCTAGCTTCATATTTTCTTCTGCCCTAGCCCTACAGGATGCTTTAGCCTTACACCACCTGCAATGCGAGCCAACTACAAATGGTCCCTTACCAGCAAATGCTAGTTCTGCCTTTGGGCGGACTTCACTTTCGGCCCATTCCAACAAGTCATCTATCTGTATTTCATCAGTGGAAATGTTATCTAATCTTGGTTGTACAATCGTCATCAGTACTGTCTGAATGTCATACAACATGCCAAACCCGTGTATCGCACCTAATGCATAAAGCCTCATTTGTTCGTTCTTTTCTGCGGAAACCGAGATCCCCTTCCCCCCTTTTAAGTCAACAACCTCCAAAATCCCGTCTGAAATAATCACCACATCCCCTGTTCCAAACCCTTCAGGAACCCACGGACTAAAGTCCAACCGTTCCTCAATAAGGATGAGCGGGTCTATGTTTCTTGCCCTAGCTTCATTAATTTTTTCAATGACAATATCCACATAACTATGGACGGCTTGTTCAATTTCCTTGTTGTAGAATTGATTCTGTTTCATTTGCTTTAGCTTTTTGTTGAATTGGGCCTTTGTTATTCGTTTGAGGAAATATAACAAATGCCATTCGCATAGCTCATGCATGAATGTACCCTCTTTAGCAAAAATACTCGTTTTCTCTTCAAATTGTTCACCCAGTCGGATACTTCGTGTACATTTTAAAAACATGCCTGACTTAGAGGCGCTTAATATGGCATGATCTCTTTTCGAATGATTCATAGAATAGAAGAAACCTCCTTTCCCATTTGACACCGATTGCTTTCTTCTTTATCAAAGCTTGTCCGCTTTTTCTAACAGTTCTGGGTATCTTTCAGCTGGGATATCGCTCAGCTTTTTTGCTCCAAAGCTAGTAATAAGCTCTTTGACTTGAACCTGTTTTCCGTCTTGGGCTAGTGCTGCTAGTTTAGCTCTGACATCTTCAAAACCTGGTAGTTTAGCTTTTGGAGGTTTAGCCGGTTCCTTCTCTTTATTGGGTTGCTTCCTTACAATAGTTGTTGCTATTTCGTTTTGACTTTCAAATGAAAGCGCTAGGGTTTCAATACTACCTGCAACATTTCGCAAGTCATTCACGATATCAAGCATTAGTTTGGTTTTTCTCATTTTTCTGTTCTCCTTCCTTTTTATTTTGTTCATCTAGCTGATCCAGTCGATTTGCTTGTCTTTTAGAAACGATACTAATGGCAGTAAGAACACCAACCATTTCTTCTTGCAGTTCTTTGTTAAGAGCTGTTGGCGAGTTTCTTTCCTTTGCTTGAATTGTCATCGGCTCTCACCTCCTCAATTTGAATAAAGCCCTTCACTTATTAGCCAATGGGAAAGGTATTTTGGAAACCAAAATCTCAAAAAATATTTATATTTGAAATACCTCCTCAATAAATAGCCAATGAGGATGGTGGTTTGTTAACCAATTCAGAAAAAAATATTTCAACCTAAAAATCCTTATTTGTCATCTCACATTTTTTCGTTTCACCTATTTAACATGTTGATTTAATTCAACACTTTCCACAAAAAAATAATCTTCAAATGGCTCATTTGGGTATGAATTTTTGAATTTCACAATAAATTCTTGCCCTACTGCACTATTTTTCTTCTTTATTCTCCATAACTGTGAACGACTAACATTTAACTTCTTTGCCATTTCAACTTCTGTCATATCTCCTTGCAGTTTTAAAAAGTTTGATAGATTTAATCTAATATTGCCTGCATTACCTTTATTGCAAACTATCATTATAGAATCCTCCCCTCTATTCTAGATGTGTTGATTTGATGTTACACAAATAATATCACGGTACGTTCCATTGATTCAACAGCTTACGCAAATTTATCCAGAAATGTTGCATCAATGTTACACTTGTACTATAATTAACGTAAGAAGGAGGTGCTATTATGTCTAATAATTCTACAAACAACGAGATGACTTTAGGAAAATATATTGCTATTAAAAGACACGAAAAAGGATTAAGCCAACGTGAACTAGCAAAAGACACGAAAGTCAGTCACTCTACCATTTCTAGAATAGAAAAAGATGATGGTATCTCTCCTGATAATGCTACCTTGAAAGCCCTGGCATCAAGGTTGGGACTAGACTACAACTATTTACTAGCACTTAACAAATCAATTGATGATGAACCTGAGATAAGAATTATTCAAAGAGCGGCTAAAAAGATGGACGCAGCACAAAAGGAAAAAATGTTAAAAGTCCTGAACGCTTCCTTTGATGATTTATTCAAGGATGAAGAGGGTGTTGAATGATTGCAAACTATAATCGAGCAGTGATTGAAAGCATTAACACTTTACAAGACTACTACGACTTAAACCAAGCTCCTATTGATTTAAGTATCATATTAAATTCTCTTTCAAGAACCATACGATTATGCTCTTACACGGAATATGCAAAAATATATAACTTAAGCATTAAAGATATAATTGATTATTTCGAGAGCGACCTTGGTGCTTGTATTTATAATAAAAAACAGGAAAAATATATAATCCTGTTTAATGACACCCAAAACAATCCCCAATTGGATAGATTCACAATAGCCCATGAACTGGGCCATATTTTTTTAGAGCACCATCAAGAGGCTAATACAGATACCCTGCTCAAAAAAAATCTATCTATTGGGCAATATAAAAAATTTGAAAACGAGGCAAACTGTTACGCACGTAACCTACTCTCTCCGATTCCTCTTGTTGATCGGATCACAGATAGTACGCCTCGAATCTCCATACATGATATATCAGACGCTTTTGATATATCTTATACAGCAGCTCGAACGAGGCAGAATCTTTACCGAGAAGACTGCCGACGTATGAATGGTGATTACTATAATTACTTTAAAAGCTATAATATTCTCTTTGGATATTACTCTACTAATTGTAATAACGGTGAGATTGATATTTCTGAGTTCTGTAAAATCTGCGGAGAGAAAGATAGCATTTTTGAAAAAAGCATTAACCGTACTTTTTATACTGGCGCTCAGGTAAATAATGAAAAACGAGTAGTTGAATGTCCGAAATGTAGTAATGAGATATTCTCTGATGAAGCGAAATTTTGTAAGATTTGTAGCACTCCACTATATAACCATTGTGAAGGTCATCCTATTTTAGATTCTTTTGGCAATGAGATGGACCGAATCTATCATATCAGTGATGGTAGTGCACGTTATTGTAAGGAGTGCGGTTCTAAAACAATATATTACAATAGAGGGCTTTTGAATAATTGGGAAGAGTCAACACAGCTAAAATACTCAGAAGTATCCCAACATTATAATATTGTGGCAGAAGCGAACGGTTCAAAATACTAAAATGATTATTCCCTTCTATATACTGGTACAAACTAAGGAGAGATATTGAACATGAGATATGAAAAGAGATTCGCTGTTGATAATAATATGAGAGTTGTTCAATGCCCGAAGTGTGAAAACGAAGTATTTTCAACTAACGCCGGCCATTGTAAAATATGTGGAACGAAGCTTTTTAACGGATGTGAAGGTGTCCCAGAATATGATGATCACGGTTATGAGGTAGCTCGTCCGATTCATAACAATCCTGGTAATGCACGATATTGCGAAACATGCGGGGAACCTACCTACTTCTTTAAACAAGGATTTCTCAAACCTTGGGAAGAGGAGAAGGCCGATTTGGAAGAAAGTAGTGAAATGGAAATCTTAGATCACAGTACCCTAGATGAGGTAGCCGTAACTACTCAACAACCATTTGATATTGATGACGGGGATCTACCTTTTTAACAGATAACATAAACTGAATATTTTAATTGATATAAATTCGGATAACCATTAGCTAATCCACTGTTGTCTTGCATATATGGTTATCCGCTAAATTAACCGCTAAATTAACTCTTCTGGGAGTGCATTTCTATATACAAGCAGGTAATTAATCCGGATAAGGAAGTCTCGAATCAATAATTTCAATAAACACGCTAAATTTATCTATACTATTTAAAAACTCTTGAGGAGTAGCTATATCTTTGTCATTAAAAGCATGAATTGCATTGCGTCTTTGTTGGATGCTCTCAACCCAATCATCCCATTCTGAACCTTGATCCCACAATATCCCTCTACTAAATTGTTTTAATCCCTCGAAGCGCATATCATTAGGCTCGACCAACTTGCCTTTATACATGCGGGGGTTTCTTAAATAATCTTCATAATATACACAGTAAAATAATTTTAGCCACCCTTCAACCAAGGTTCCGAGGTTTGCCCATGCAAGTAAAAGTTCACCTTCCGTTAAGAAATACCCCTTTTCAACCCATATATCTAAACAATCTGTAAGATCTCTCAACCAATCCAATCGAGCAGCAGATAGTTTGTTTACTACTGATTCAGGAGCCCATCCAATTGGTGATTCCCAAAATGTAAAAGTATTATAGGATTTTTCCTTTATATCAAAAATAGAATTCCCCATATTCCTTCCTCCTAAAAACATGCAAAAAATAACTGAAAGATTGAAACCTTCCAGTTACAATTTAAACTACTATTCTCCTTGACTACCGAATATCTCTGAAAACCGATCTTCCACAGAATCTTCCCCGTGTTCAATTTTATATATTAATCTAGCAATCATTTTTTCCAACTGCTTCACATTGGTAGCAAGATATCCATCCATTTGAGCATTTGATAATTCATATACTCTTCCATTCTCAAGTTGACTTAATTTATTCTTAATTTCTAGTAATTCGTGGCTGTACTTATCAGTTACATTTACAATTTTTTCAGCCATATGATCCTCCAAGTTGAAAATTTAAAAATTTATCTTTTACTTAGTGCAACCACCAGATTATCCAATTCTTCCTTGGACAAAGTAACCCCTTTCCCCATCTTCTCATGATTAGGGCCCCAGTCACGAATATCGTACTTTGGCTCACGTCCGTTCCAACTAATTAAGTTTAGCTCTTTGGTCCATCCTTTTGCTGATTCTGAAAGGACTGCTATTTGTTCCGTAATTTCAAATTTAATATCTGCCACAGTACATTCCTCTCCTTAACTATGTCGATCAGTGTAATCCGCTTTTAAATAGACTTTATATTCATTTGACTTATAACCGTATTCTTTTAACAGCTTAAGCAACAGGTTTCTAACACCATTCCCACTAATGTTGGTTTCAACAAATATCTTATTACTAATTAATTTTGGTTTTCTTATTTCACTTTCTTGTTTTGAAAAATACTTACGCTTCTTACCATTCATGGCTGGTTTATTTTCAAAGCTCATAAACTTATCCTCATCTACAGTAATAAGCAATTCACATGTCTTAATAAGCATTTCCTGCCAAGTTTTAACTTCAATGATTTGCTCATTATTAATACGAAATCCAAAGGGACGTTTATGTGTGAAATTTTCATAAAGAGTATGCTCAACTTTTGTATCAACTAAATAAGCTGAGTAATCCGGGAGGGAAGCAGTTTCAACAACTTCTTCCTCACCTTCAACAATATTTTCATTCGAAGCATCCACTTCTAGTAATTCTATAAAATGCTCAATTTTTTGTTCATACTGATTAATTTCCTCTCCTAATTCTGCGAAATGTCTAACTCCATCGAAGTCTCTTTTGGTATAAGCCTGACTAACCTGACCATTAATACTATCCATCGTATCGTTAATCGCTTCCTTAAGAAGCTCAAGGCTTTCTGATAAATCAATTGCTTTATCGGGAAACCCCTCTTTAATCGCAGTAATCAAATCTCTAATATCCATTGGCCCACCTACCTTTTTATTATTTCAAGTAATTCATAGGTGTCAATTTTATATCAAACGTTATAATCTTCCCCTGCTTCTGCTGCTCGGAATGACTGTAAATCTTCAACCTTAACATTTCCACACATTAATTCCGCCTGTCTCATAACAACTTCTAAAGCATGCTTCACTTGTTTTGGTGGATAGTCATATTTTTTTAGAAGTCGTTTGATGATTCTTCTCATACCAGCTTGAGCGCTTGTTCTTACATGCCAATCGATAGAAATATTACGTTTGATTGCAGCCGTTAATTCATTTGCAATTTTCTTAAGTACATCATCGTCCATTAACTCTTTTACAATTTCATCAGATGTGAGCGCATCATAAAAAGCAATTTCATCTTCATTCAATCCAAGATCTTCTTCTTCCTCACGTGCCTTTTTCATTTCCCTCGCCATCCGGATTAACTCTTCCATTACTTCGGCATTCGTAATCGCTTGATTTCTATACTTATTCAACGCCTTTTTGAGCTTATCAGAGTACTTTTCAGATTTGACAAGGTTTCTCTTTTCCATTGTCTTGATGTTGCCTTCTAAAAGTTTCTTCAGCATTTCAACTGCTAAGTTTTTATGATTCATCTCTTTTACTTCTTGTAAAAACTCTTCTGATAAAATAGAAACTTCAGGGCGTTTCATTCCCATCGCATCGAATACATCAATAACTTCTTCTGAGATAATTGAACGCTCCAGTAATTGGTTAACTCTTGCCTCTACTTCTTTCTTAGACTTCTTTTGCGGTTGCTTTACTTCTAATTTTACTAAGCTAGCTTTTACCGCTTTAAAATAACTCACCTCAAATGCAGCATTCTTTCCTTCATCAGTCGCTGCACATAAAGAATGGGCTTTTGCTAATTCTGTCGCAATTTGCTTGAAGTCTTTTTGTTCTTTTTCTGGCTTACCAAGTATAAAGTTCATGCCACCGACAATTGCTCGCATTCTACCAGCTTGTGATGTCCCCATAAATGCAGAGTAATCAAAGCCATGCATCATATCACGAAGAATTTCTAGTTTCTCTGTCATCACCATAACAGCTGCAGAGGTATCAATACCTGTACTCTTTTTATCACTTTCAGTATATTGATTTAGGGCCTTTTTCAAAGCTTCAAGAATTCCTAGATAATCGACTACAACTCCGCCAGCTTTATCTTTAAAGACACGATTTACTCGTGCGATGGCTTGCATTAAGTTATGGCCTTTCATTGGCTTATCAATATACATTGTGTGCATCGATGGAACATCAAAGCCCGTTAGCCACATGTCCCTAACAATGACAATCTTTAGTTCATCACTATTATCTTTCATTCGTTTAGCTAAAGTGTCTCTTCGTTGTTTTCCACCAATATGAGGTTGTAGCTTTTCATCGTCGCCAGCTCCTCCGGTCATCACTACTTTAACCATTCCTTTATTGACATCATCGCTATGCCAATCAGGTCTCAATGCAACAATTGCATCATAAAGTTCAACACAAATACGGCGACTCATACAAACAACCATTGCCTTTCCATCAATTGTTTTGGTCTTTTCTTCATAATGCTCCACGATATCTTTTGCTAATTGCTTAATCCGGTTAGGGGAGCCAACAATTGCTTCTAACCTAGACCATTTTGTTTTATATTTCTCTCGATCGTTATCTTCTTGGCCTTCTGTAATTTCTTCAAACTCATCATCAATTTTCTTCAATTCTTCATCGTCTGTCTCCAGCTTAATAATCCGGTTCTCATAATAAATCTTAACTGTCGCTTCATCTTCGACTGCTCTTGTCATATCATATATATCGATATAATTTCCAAAGACAGCTGGAGTCGATTTATCTTCTAATTCAATAGGGGTTCCAGTAAACCCGATGAAAGAAGCATTAGGGAGTGCATCTCTTAAATACTTTGCATAGCCAAACTTCACTTCACCAGTCTTTGTGTTTGTTTTAGCTTCTAACCCATATTGGCTACGGTGAGCCTCATCTGCAATAATGATCACATTTCGGCGATCAGTTAATACCGGCATCTCTCCCTCATCCGGTTTAAACTTTTGGATCGTTGTAAAAATAATCCCACCAGACTCACGATCATTTAATAGATCATATAGTCCATTCTGTTCTTTTGAATTATCCTTCGCTTGTTGCTTTTTCTGTTCATCTGTTAGCTTTCTTACATGGGCTTGTTTTGGTGTTTGTCTTAATACATCACGAGATTTCCAAAATGTTTGATATAGCTGATCATCTAAATCATTACGGTCTGTAATGACAACAATAGTTGGATTATTGAGTTTTTGAACAAGCTGAGCCGTATAAAACACCATAGAAAAACTTTTCCCTGAACCTTGTGTATGCCAAATAACACCGATTTTTCTATCACCAGATTCACTAGAAGCTTCTTTCGTATGATCAACCGCTTTTTTTACAGCAAAGTATTGATGATAAGCAGCTAGAATTTTCGCAATGGTTTTCTTGTCTCCAATTTTCTCGCCGTCCTCATCTTTCTCTTCTTCCTTTGTTTCTTGAAATAGAATGAAATTTCGAATGATGTCTAGCACTCGTTCTTTTCCAAGCATTCCTCGTAGCATGACTTCATATTGAGGAACATCTAAAGATTCGATGTTTTCACCGTCAATCGTTCTCCAATTCATAAACCGTTCTTGATTAGCAGTGATTGTCCCCGCTTTTGCATTAATACCATCTGATAAAATACAAAACGCATTATAGTTAAATAAAGAAGGAATATCTCTCTTATACGTCTGAATTTGCTCATAGGCATTATCAATACCTACATTTTCATCTGTAGCTGACTTCAATTCAATCACAACTAGAGGAATACCATTTATAAAAAGGATTAAATCTGGCCTCCGTTCCTCATGTTCTACGATTGTAAACTGATTGACAGCTAAGAAATCATTGCGTTCTGGATTTTCGAAGTCCACCAAAAAGGCTTTCTTCGTTCGGTTATTCCCATCCTCACGAAAAGACACTTCAATCCCTTCTACTAAAAGTTGATGGAAAAACCGATTATTCTCCTCTAAAATTGGACTGTTAAAAGCGATAATCTTACGAAAAGCCTCATCCAACGCTTCTTGAGGTAGATTTCTGTTTATTTGAAACAGCGCATCCTTTACACGCTGTTCCAGTATAACTTCTCGATAATCTTTTCTTTCAGGACGTTCTCCATCACAACTAATTTCAGGAGCAAAAATATAGTCATAGTCTAGTTCCTGCAAAATTTCTATTGCAGCTTCTTCCAATTTATCTTCGGTGAAATTTTCTAAGAGGCTCATACGCTTCCCCCTTTTCCAACAACCATTATTTGAAAAACTTCTTCATTAACTTAAAAATATCAAATGTCGTTTTCTGATACACCTTGTTGTAAGCATACTTCTTAGGATTTCGTAACCATCCATACCCTTTTGGCATTTTTAAACCAGCCCGATGAACGACCTGCCGCTTGATGATAGTTCTTGCTGAGATTCTCTTCTTTAAGCTTGGCTTGCGGATTCCAAACTTCAAAAGTGCATCTCCTTAATTTTCGAGTCGTACTCGGATTTCGCCGGACATTAGTTTAGGGAGTAAAGTGTCGCGGGTTTTCGATAATTTTAAATTTTCATTTCCATTTATTTGAATCATATCTACAATAGGTCTTATAAGATTGTCGAACCTTTTAACTAGTTCTATTCCCGGTGAAACTATTTTAAATCTATCTAAGAATGAGTTTATATCTAAGTTTTTTATCCCGGTTGTCCCATTTTCAAATTGAAAGAACACATTCAAGTCATATAACATTTTCCAATAAAAATAAAAATAATACATGTACTTAGGGTCTTCTAATGTGATTGCCCTACAAAAATTCGTACACACAAAATCTTCATCGTATTTACTTAACATTAAATCATTAATATACGTAATCCGACCCGTAGATTGTGTGGGGCTTCCTCCTGAAATCTCAACTACTATATCTCCAGATGTGAGCTTCTTATTTATATGATTTTTTTCAAGTATATACCTTTTTGGTAAAGCCCCTCTTCTACCCTCTCTGACTTCTGGAATGTCAGCCCCTCGAAGACAGTACACAGCTTTTTTATAGTTGCCTTGCTCATTTTCTTTGCCCCAGTCTCCACCTAGAACATTGCTTGTAAAACTTCTAAACGTTGTTACTTCCCAATTCTTAGGAATCATTCCCAACTCACTTTTAACCATTTCTCCACCACTAGTTTTATAGGGATTTCCATTATCATTAGGAAATTCAAAATCCACAAACCATTGTTTAAAAATGGCCTGAGCCATTTCCTCAAGTTTATTATTAATTAGATTATTGGTTTCTATTTTTTGATCCAAAGCGGAAAAAATTTGTGCAATGACCTTTTGCTCATTTATCGGCGGCAGTTGAACACGTATTGTCTCACCTAGCCTAATTCTTGATAATTCAGTTTGGCCTGTTGAACCTTCAGCAAGATTTTCAATATTTGGTTGCTGCATAAAAAGATTATATCCCAAGAATTCAGGGGATACTTTTTCATTACCTCTAACAATCGTAACATGAGAATCAACAGTCATTTTATCATTTATACTCTTCACCTGGGCAACCCTACCTAAAGTACCCACACCAGTTGAATTGATTAACACATCATAAGATTTGAGGTACTTATGCTCAGGTATTTTTCTTTTTTGGGGATTTGTTAATCTAGATAAGTCTAAATTTACAATGTTATCTCTAATGCATTTTTGGTTTATTACAACTACACCATCTTTTTCTGTATATGATGGAGTTATGCCTCTTGAGATTAATTCACATACATCAGCTAACTTAACTTCTTCCCATACAAATTCCTGATCTGATTTGGTAAAAGTTCTAGAATTCATATCCAATCCCTCCTAG
Organism: Bacillus sp. 2205SS5-2; assembly: GCF_037024155.1. Taxonomy (NCBI): domain Bacteria; kingdom Bacillati; phylum Bacillota; class Bacilli; order Caryophanales; family Bacillaceae; genus Bacillus; species Bacillus spongicola. Next base: position 64,979 of record NZ_JAYKTS010000012.1, on the reverse strand, counting down.
ATTTTTTCTAATCTCTTCTTCTAGGTTTCTGGATTTATTAAAAAGTTTGTTTAAATCATTCGTCAAGTTCTCCATTTTCTCTTCAAAAGGGATACCATCGTCTTCTATATCACCAATTCCAACATATCTTCCTGGCGTTAGAACATAATCATGCTCTTTTACATCATCTAGGTTTGCTGATTTACAAAACCCCTTAATATCATCATAATCACCATCAATATTTCTCCATTTGTGATATGCATCAGCAATTTTTTCAATATCATCTTCTGTTAATTCTCTATGCCTTCTATCAATCAGCACACCAGAATTCCTTGCGTCAATGAAAAGAATCTCATTTTCCCTACTTCTAAATTTCGGATTACTCTTTTTATTCCTGTTCAAAATCCAAAGTGATACGGGAATTCCGGTTGAATAGAATAGTTTGTCAGGAAGAGCCACAATTGCATCAACAAGGTCTGCTTCTAATAGGTTCTTCCTAATTTCTCCTTCATTAGAAATATTGGAACTTAAAGAACCATTAGCTAGAACAATTCCCGCAACTCCATTTGGCGCCAAATGATAAACCATATGTTGTAACCATGCGTAGTTTGCATTTCCCGCAGGTGGAGTCCCATATTTCCATCGAACATCGTCCGTTAATTGGTCGCCCCCCCAGTCACTAATGTTAAATGGTGGGTTTGCAAGAATATAATCAGATTTTAATGTCTTATGAAGGTCTTCGTGAAATGTATCTGCATGATGTTCTCCTAAATTTCCATCTAACCCCCTAATTGCTAGGTTCATTTTACAAAGCTTCCAAGTAGTTGAGTTTAGTTCTTGTCCATATATTGAAAGGTCGGAGATTTTTCCATGATGTTCCTCGACAAACTTTTCACTTTGAACAAACATACCACCGCTTCCACAACAAGGGTCATATATCCTTCCTTTGTAAGGTTCAATCATTTCAACCAATGTTTTTACTACACTTGTTGGTGTATAGAACTCTCCTCCACCTTTTCCTTCAGCACTTGCGAATTTACCGAGAAAGTATTCATAAACACGACCTAGCAAATCTTTTTCACTTTTATCATGGAGCTTAATAGTTGAAATTAAATCAATCAATTCACCTAGGCGTCGTTTATCAATTTCTGGTCTAGCGTAACGTTTATCTAAAACCCCTTTTAAATCTGGGTTTTCTTTTTCAATCTCAATCATCGCATCATCAATATATTGACCAATCCTTGTGTCCTTAGCATTATCCTTGATAAAACCCCATCTTGCTTCTTTAGGAACCCAGAAAATATTCTCAGCTTCATATTCATCACGATCTTCTTCAAAGCCGTCCCCTTCTTCAAGAAGCTCATTATATTTTGTTTCAAATTTATCAGAGATGTACTTTAAGAATAAAAGCCCAAGGACAACGTGTTTATATTCACCCGAGTCCATACTTCCTCTTAATTTATCTGCCGCTTTCCATAACGTTTCTTCAAATCCAATATTCGCTGTTGCCATATGCTTCTACTCCTTCTCTAAAAGTTATTATCATCAAGAACTTCAAAAAGCTCACTTTCAAACTCATCTTGTTCCGGCCCAGTTGAAACCCAGTCAGGTAAAACTTCTAAATAATGTGCTAGGGCTTCAATGGTTTTATGCAAAATGACTTCGTGTTGTGATTTTTCCAGTAACTCAACAATTAGTTTAAATGTATCTAAGTTAGGATGATCATCCACTATTTCCATTACCTGTTTGAACCTTGACACCAACTTTGCTTTTTCAATATTTCGCTCGATGGTATTCATTTCTTCTTTGTCATAAACAGGTACTCCAACGATATCATTCACTTCACCAATTAAAAACTGCTGTTCATGATTTTTAATAACTGGTTTTAAATCTTGTTTTAGTTTTTCCTTTTGGATCTCTAGTTTTTCAACGTCTGATAATTCCTTAATGAAATATTCTTCCTCAACTCCAAAAATATCTACTAATATCGGAAGGTATTTTTTGGGAATATTTTGTTTCCCTTTAATCCATAAGTTAATGTTTTGTTTTCGTATTCCTAGCCTTTCTGCCAATTCCATGTGTTGCATATTGTGTAAGTTTAGAATATATTCCAGTCCAATCAATGAACCACATCCCTATACTGATAAATCTTTTACTATTTTAGTGTATTTCATTTTATTGTCTGAGTCAATAAAAATCCCCTTTCTTTTGGAAATAAATTTTTCGCAAAACTAACTAATCATCTTATGTTCATTTATTCCGCGTAAAAGTAAGACCCCGGGGGTCAAAAAATCCCTCGAACCATTAGTCCGAGGGAACATAAAACACACTTCAATATTCAGTTAAAAAACACTAAGCCTATTGATACCAAGCTATTTTAACTCTATCAACGCCACGCACTCGACGTGCGCGGTCTGCGGAAACATATCCACTGGCTGAATATACTTCACATCATATTTGGAGCTTAACACTTTAATATCGCGTGCAAGCGTTGAAGGATTACACGAAACATATATCAGCTTTTTCGGTCTCACCGCTAAAATGGTTGCTAAGAATCCATCCTCACAACCCGTTCTCGGTGGATCAACCACTACCACATCTGGACGCCAGCCTTCTTTTTTCCAACGAGGTAGCCACTCTTCGGCTGTTCCTACTTTATAAATCGCATTCTTCACACCAAATTTTTCCGCATTTTTCTGGGCATCTTGAATTCCTTCTGAGACCACGTCCATGCCGCGAATTTCTGCTGCACCGTCTGCTAGCCACAAGCCAATCGTCCCAACGCCACAATAAGCATCGACGATTTTCTCCTTGCCGGTAAGCTGGGCTGCCTGCTTCGCTTCATTATAAAGCTTGACGGTTTGGGTTGGATTCAATTGAAAGAATGCACGAGCGGATAGTTCATACGTAAAGTCTTCTAACTGCTCTTCAATCACTTCTTTCCCTGCTAGATGATGCGTATCTTTACCGAAAATAAGGGAGGTTGATTTGGGATTGACATTTTGCATTACTGATACGACTTCCGGAATCCTTTTTTGAATCTCAGCCACAATGACTTCTTTTCTGGGCAGGTCTTTTTTCACAGTAACCAATACCACCTGAATTTCCCCAGAAGTAACGCCAACTCTTGTTACGATCGTTTTGACAATGCCTTTTTTCGTTTTTTCCTGATAAATTGGCACTTTAAAATCAGCTAGTATTCTTTTGACAACATTCACTACTTTGTTGACCTGTGGATGCTGGACGATGCATTCAGGGATGTCGATCAGTTTATGAGAGTTTAAGCTGTAGAGTCCCGTTATCACTTTTCCTTTGTTAATCCCCACTTGGAATTGACTTTTATTACGGTAATGCCACGGGTTTTCCATTCCGATGGTCGGACGAATTTCTAGTGTATCTAAATCAAATTTCGTGTGCCTTTCCAGTGCTTGAATCACGATGTCCCGCTTTTCCACAAGCTGCTGGTCATACTCTAAATGCTGCAACTGACAGCCTCCGCATTGATGGTAAACAGGGCATGGTGGCGTTGCACGGTGAGGGGATTTTTTGCGAATTTTGATGACCTTTCCTTGCGCAAATTTATGTTTAATGTCCGTTGCTTGAACAACGACTTCTTCGCCTGGAAGAGCACCGGGTACGAAGACGACTTGCTTTTTAAAATAACCCACACCCTCTCCGTTGATTCCAAGACGTTTAATCGTTAAGGGGAATTCTTGCCCCTTTTTAATGGCTATGTTTGTTGTTTGTGCTTTCATTTCTTATCACTTCCAGTTTCTATACTTCTCCATAAATAAAAGGAGGCATAACTTAAATACGGTTCCCAGTTTTTTTCATATTGGGTTAGTTCTTCAATGGTCGGTTTACGATTTAGGCCATACAGCTTTTTGACCGCATTTTGTATCCCGATATCCACGTTCGGAAAAAGATTCGGGCGACCAAGTGCAAACAATAAATAATTCTCTGCGGTCCATAATCCGATTCCTCTAATCTTCGTTATCTCGCTGATCACTTCACTATCTGTTAGTCGTTGGAGCCTATCTAATTGTAAATCACCGCTTGCTATTTTTTGTGATAATCCGATAATATACTCTGCTTTGCGGGTACTTAATTTTAGCTCCCGTAATTCATCGACAGTGAAGGTAGCAACTTTATCTGGAGATGGATAAAACCACACTCCATCTTTTTGTCGCCCATATGTATGAACAAAGCGTTCATTCAGCCGTAAAGCCAGTGTCATGGTGACTTGTTAACCCAAAATACATTTTATTAACGAACCATAAGGACTAAATTCTAACACAACTGGCGTACCACTGTGCTCTTGAAAGATTGATTTTAAGTCTGTTTCTCTGAAATAATGGGAAATTCCCTGTAAATCTTCGTTCCATTGAAAAATTTCTGCCATTCGAGTTAGCACTTATTTTTTCACCTGCTTATTCTCTGCAGAAACAAACAGGGCTGGGCTTGCTTCCGACCCTAGTGCCTTAATCGTGATTACTTCATCTTCACTGCCATAGTAGGGAACTTTTAAGATTCTGTTTTTTCGATCAATACAATGCAATGCAATGGATCTAACTCTAACCCTTCTAATATTCGGTCAAAGTGATAGGGTGGAACCAATTCGATTTTTTCTACTCACATAGTCTTCACCTCTACGAGACAATTTCCCGTATTATATCCTGGTGAAACGCTTGATTCAGAGTGAGCTGTTCGTATCCTGTCAATTTTATCCACTAGAAGGACGTACAATACCTTTAAATAAGAAAAGCGTCTAGAGCTAGACACCAATCAAACTCACAAAATTTTCTTATCTTTCAAAAAGTCTGTTTTCGCAAAGATTGTTTCTACTCGCAAAAGATCAAAAACTTTATATAGCTACGCTTCGAGGCATCTTTCGTATCATTTGGTAAGTGATTCTGAAAAAAACGAGCTTCAGTCAGAAATTCATCTTCAACCAACAATCAATACGGAAAAACCTTCAAAAAAGGCTGACCAAAGGCCAACCCCACTGTCTCGTTATTCCATAAGTAGCGGATTTTTTTGTTGATTGTTGACCATATAATAATCCAGACTTTCAAAACTATACCCCTTCTTCTTGATGTCTTGAATTGCTTTTTCAAGTGCATCCGCATTATCTTTTGAGACGGTATGAAGCAAAATAACCGCGCCAGGATGAAGTTGACGCATCAAATTGTTATAGGAATATTTCCATCCCTGTTGCTTATTGGTATACCAATCCACAAAGGCCACTGACCAAAACACATGAATATACCCTTCTTCTTTAGCCACTTTTAATACACGTTCACTAAAAATCCCCCGTGGCGGGCGAAGATACATCATTTCTTTCTGCTTCGTTAGACGAGCCGTTTCCTCTTTGACCTTGCTGAGTTCTTTGCGGATTTTCTCATCTGAAATCGTTGTGAAGTCAGGATGGAACCAAGAATGATTCCCAATAATATGACCTTCCTTCACCATTCGTTTGACAAGGTCAGGGGCGCTTTGTAAATAATGACCGGTAACAAAAAAGGTTGCCGGTACTTTTTCCTTTTTTAAAACGTCTAAAATCTTCTCCGAATAGCCATTTTCATAACCATTATCAAATGTTAAATAGACAATTTTCTTATCTGCAGGACCTTTGTAGAAAGCATCGTATTTCTTTAAAAGTGCTTCATATTCAGGTGCTTGGGCAGGCTGTTCATTCTTCGCTTTTTTAAAGCCCCAATGAATCGGGGAATTCGAAGCACTTGCTGGGAGACCATTTTGAAATATAAAGAGAACTGTTAAGAGAAGATAGATTATTTTTCGCATATACTTCCTTCTTTCTTCCGTACTTTACAAATAGGATTTGTTAGAAGGATAGAAACATACACGTTAAAAGCTACCAGTTATTTCTCCAAGTAATGCTCAAAAATATTCTTTAAGTTGATGTTTTCCATAGGTCGGCGCTACGGCATTACTTGTCATGGCATGATAAAAGAAGGAAAGCAAACCGTATTGGTGTTTATTTATTATTTTTAGTCCGCCTAAGATTGGAAGGAATAGTATCGGTGAAATATGAGTGATTTTCCCTTTTTTATTTGCTCCTCGAAAGGCTAGGTCAATTATTTCTTTATGTGAATATACATCAAGTCCACCTGCATTAACGGTCACATTCGCTTCTTGTAGAGAGTCTACACATATTTTAACTAAATCTGCTCCGTGAATAGGATTCATTTAGTTTAATCCATTTCCTGGTAAATTGTCTCTTCCCTTTCTAGCCATCTGGAGAATCGCTGTAAGGTCTGAAAAATAGCCTGTTGGACGAATCACAATATGATCCAGTTCTGAAGCTATCAAGGAGGTTACGAATTTCTCTTTTGCGTCAGTAAGTCCACTCTTCCAATTGTCTTCCTTAAAAACATGTACATACAAAAACTTTTTCACGCCACTTTTTTCGGCTTCTCGCAAAATATTGAGATTTCCCTGAAAATCTACCTGTTCAAAGCTAACCTTATCTTTTTGTCTTGTAATTCCTAATGAGGAAAATACATAATCCATCCCATCACAAATTCCTTGCATTGTTTCTGGTTTTGTCACGTCACAGCTAACAAATTCATCGATATACGGATAAATAGCTGGTTCCAAATATGGTCCTTCTGTTTTGATTTTTTCTTGATTTCTGACCATTGCTCGTACGTAGAAACCACTCTCTTTCAATTCCTTCACCACAAATCTCCCTAGATAGCCTGTCCCGCCAGCTACTACTATCTTCTTCACCTTTCTCTACTCCCCTCATTAAATGAACCCTTGTATTCTTCACATTGACTCTCTTGTGCCGGGAGACAATCGAAAAAGCCGCCTCCTATTGAGACAGCTCTAGTTAGTTAAAATACGCGCTCGGCAAAATTAGCAAGCTTTTCTAAAGAAGACTTGTCGATATCTTGGTGTAAGCTATTTCCATGAGAATCCATCGTAACTACTGCAGTGAAGCCTTCTACCTGAAGATGCCACATCGCCTCTGGAATCCCAAACTGCATCAAGTCGACACCTTTAACCTCTTTAATACAGTCGGCGTAATATTGTGCTGCTCCTCCGATGGCATTTAAATAGACTCCACCATGTTCATTTAAAGCTTGAAGGGTTTTCGGACCCATTCCGCCTTTTCCAATGACCGCACGAATGCCGAATTTCTTCATGATATCGCCTTGGTAAGGTTCTTCACGAATCGAAGTTGTTGGTCCAGCAGCTTTTACATGCCATTTTTCGTTTTCATCTTTTAACATAACTGGTCCACAATGGTAGATGATTTGCCCATTTAAATCGATTGGCGCTTCGTGGTCAGATAAGTGTTTATGAATCGCGTCTCGACCTGTGTACATCATTCCATTAATTCGAACAACATCTCCGACTTTGAGCTCACGAACTTTTTCCTCTGTGAGAGGAGCTTGTAGAGTGACAACCTTCGCTTCTTCTTTGGAAGCGGCTGATTCCTCTTCATCCTGGAGGTTAACAAGTTCACCTTCCTGATACAGCCATTCTTGAATCGTACCGGAATCACTTTGAATTTTCACACCAAGTCGTCGGTAGGCCCAGCAATTGTACGCAACCGAAACAAAAAAGCTTGCAGGAATTCGGTTCATTACGCCCACTTTACAACCTAACAGCGTCGTTTCTCCGCCAAATCCCATTGTTCCAATTCCTAACTCATTTGCGTGCTCCATCACATATTCTTCTAGTTGACGCAATTCTTCAACTGGATTGGTATCCTCGACCGTGCGGAACAATTGATTTTTCGCTAAATCATAGCCTGATGAACGATCGCCACCAATTCCCACTCCGATAAATCCTGCGGAACACCCTTGTCCTTGGGCTTGATAAACGGAATGCATGATACATTTTCGAATGCCATCCAAGTCTCGACCTGCACGACCTAATCCCTCTAATTCACAAGGCAAACTATATTGAATGTTTTTATTTTCACATCCGCCACCTTTTAAAATGAGGCGAGCATCAATATAGTCTTCTTCCCATTGCTCAAATTTTATCACTGGAGTTCCTAAGCCTAGATTGTCTCCGCTATTATCACCCGTTAAAGAATCTACGGAATTCGGGCGAAGCTTTCCATCTTTTGTTGCTTGCACCATGGCAGAGTAAATTGCTTCTTTTATGTGAAGTTGATTCACCCCAACCGGTACTTTAATTTTAAATGTTGGTAAACCTGTATCCTGACAAATCGGTGAGACCTTGTCATCAGCCATTTTTATATTATTTGAAATAGTGCTTAAGCTCATCGCTGAACGGGTTCCAGCACTTTCTTTTTCTTTTGCTAATTTTATGGCACGTCGAACGTCCTTTGGTAGATTCGTTGACGTTTCCACGATTAATTCATACATACTCTTCTCTAATTGTTGACTATTCATGCCTTATTCTCCTTCCCTTTGCGTTCCATCTATTTATTTAGATTAAGAAATTTCACAATATTACTTTTCCATTATACTCCGTTAAATAGCTTGTTTAAAGTATCCTTTTGAAAACGATTTCAGATTCCTTAATAAACCGATAGATAATCATTCTCTTACTTTCATCAATTTCATAAGACCTATATAATGCCATCAGGATACAACATATAGTTGAATTGAACCCTCTTCAACTTATAGCTAGTTAATGAAATTGACTCACTTAAAGGTTATATTCGTATACATGCATGCTCTTTAGTCAAATGTTTGATGACATCCTCCATTTTGCTGTCGATTCCCATCAAACAGACAAAGAGATACCCCTAAACAAAGCTATATCAACATTTATGGACTGGTTCGAAATGCAACAAACTTTGGCAAAACAGACTTTTTAAAGATTGCTCACACCCATACAAGATGTCTTACAAGAAAAAAGAGCCCCCATCAGGAACTCTTTGCTACGTTAATTTTTATTAAACTGATCACATTTTGTTTCAATGTCGTCAATCATTTCGATTAGACGATCAATATCTGCTAATTCAATATGTTCTGGTTCAATGGAATCCAAAACATCATCAAACATATTTAAGCGAGTTTTCAAATAATCTAGTTGTGAGTCTTTATCTTGTACAGCGTTACCCAAGGAAATCACTCCTTTCTTTCTCTTTACTATCCTATACAATAATGTTCAGGTTGACAAGAGTGTTAGAGTTTTCAATAATGAGGAACATATGTGTTCAAAAGGAGAAAATGAAATGACTAATATACTTAGAACTACTCTTACCCCAAAGACCGATCCTTGGGAAGCTTATTTAGATGTTCAGGAACATGGAAAAATGCTTTTATCGAATATCGAATTTACAACTACAACCCTCTGCAATATGCGTTGTGAACACTGTGCTGTCGGCTATACCCTTACACCAAAAGATCCCGAGGGACTCCCTATTTCACTAATTATTCAAAGATTGGATGAAATTCCTGAATTGCGAACTTTGAGTATTACCGGCGGAGAGCCAATGCTTTCGAAAAAATCGGTAGAGAATTACGTGCTGCCTCTCTTAAAGTATGCCCATGATCGTGGGGTTCGAACGCAAATTAACTCGAATCTAACACTGGACTTAGATCGATATTTACAAATTGCGCCCTATCTTGATGTCCTACATATCTCACATAACTGGGGAACAGTAGATGATTTTATCGATGGTGGATTTGCGATGATGGAGAGAAAGCCTTCTCGAGAGCAACGAGCGAAGCTATTTAACAGAATGATTGAAAATAGTCGGGCGTTGGTCAAAGAAGGAGTTATCGTTTCAGCTGAGACGATGCTGAACAAACGAACATTGCCTCATATCGAACACATCCATCAACAAATAACGGAAGAAATGCTCTGCCAGCGACATGAGATTCATCCAATGTACCCTAGCGATTTCGCTTCAACGCTTGAAATCCTATCTCTACAGGAAACGAGAGAAGCGATTCATCACTTATTAGATTTTCGTAACAAGGACGTCTGGATGTTGTTTGGTACCTTACCTTTTTACGCATGTAGCTCGATCGAGGCAGATCGAATTCTACTACAGCGTCTTTACCAAAGTGAAAATGTATCTGTTCGAAATGACCCCGACGGCCGTTCGCGTTTAAATGCAAATATCTTTACAGGGGAAGTAATTGTGACAGACTTTGGAGATGCTACCCCACTTGGAAACATACAATACGACTCCTTACCTAGTGTGTATGAGAAATGGATGGAGACAAAGTTAGCTAAAGAACTCAATTGTCATTGTTCTAGCGTAAAATGCCTTGGACCAAATGTTCTTGTGAAAAATATGTATTATCCAGGAGAAGATTTCTCGAAGAAAAAATCATTCATCTAATTGCTAATTTTCCCGATTAAACAGAAAAAATCCAGCCTTATGGCTGGATTTTTTATCTAGGTTGTTCCGAAGCAAGGAATCCAAAAGATAAATGATCTTGGAGTGGAATCCATGCACCGATCCCCTGTGAAGTTACATTTTTCACAACGATCGTCCGTTTCGATCCTTTCATCATGAGATACACTTCACCATATGTTACTTTTCCTTTTTCATTAACTGCAGGAACATATGAATATAAGTAACCCAGTCGCTTTGCTGGTATATTGTAAACCTGATCTTTCTTCGTCCCTGCTCCTACGATGGTTTGGAAAGAAAGTGGGAATTTTGTTCTTTCCATCGCTTTCAAGAGCATCATTTTCTTCACGTCATCCGCTTTTGCTACCTTGGCTGTCAGTCCACCTTTAATCACTTTTTGAGTTTCTTGAACATAATGAATTTGATAATTGCCTTTTCCACCACGATTATCATAGTAATTTGTATTTACTTTTTGATATTCCCAGTTGGTTGAGGTTTCGCTCGACTCATAATTTAGTGGCCATTCCCCTAAATAAACCGTTGCCCGTAACCCGATAGAAAAAGGAGTTTTATTCATCGTCGTTTCGTTTAACATCCGGATTAGATTCGGGTTTTCAATTTTCACATCGGACGTATTGATCAATTCTTCTGTTAATTCACTAGGCTGTAAATAAGGTAAGTCTTGTGTAGGATTTGGGTAAGTATTTTCCTTCCCAATATTTAAGACAGATGGTGGAATTTCGTGTTTGGCTTCTGGCTTTGGTTTAGCTGCATAGGTTGTGGGTTGGAATATACACAGACTAATAAGCAATATACCTAATATTAGTTTAAATTTCATGCTAATAAGCTCCTTTCAAAAACAAGTCTTCAAGTCGCTTATAGCTTCTCCTCTTATAAGAAATTTATCCTCAATAAAAAATTATTTTTATAGTTATTAGAATATTTACATTATTCAGTTAATGTTGTATACTAAGTTTATTACTACAAAAGGAGGGATTTCCGGTCTTATTACACCCATAATAAAGGAGGGTAGTGTCTGAAGAAGCATGAAGGAAAAATGTTTGTGAAGGCAAAATTAATGAAGAATAGTCTCCTAACATTTCACTATTAAATAACTCGGCTCAAGTGATTAAAACAAGCCGAGTTATTTTTTGTTTTGAAATCCAAAATTTCTCGTTAGGAAAGAAGCAAGAAGTCATACGATTCAATGGTTTTATTCCTATTCAAATAGCCACAATAATTGCGAAAACAACCATTTTTAAAGGAGGTAAAAGCCGATCCCCATAATAATGTACGCTGCTAAAAGGGTCAATCCTTCAAACCAATTCGTTTCTCCATCATTAGAGATTGCTATTGTAAGGAGGACGGCGGTGACCATCGCAATCAATTCTGGCAAGGTAAAAACCAGCGCCATTGATTGCTCATAAAACAAGGAAATAATCACTAATACAGGTGCCACAAACATTGCGATTTGCAGTGTAGAGCCCACCGCAATTTCTACAGCAATATCCATCTTATTTTTATACGCCATTACAATAGCAGAAGCGTGTTCAGCTGCGTTCCCCACTATCGCGACAATGATGACCCCGATAAATAACTCACTCCAACCAAAGTTTTCTCCTACTGCTTCAAATGTATGAACAAGATTCTCTGAAACATAGGCAACGGCAGCTGTTGCGATTGCTAAAATCGACAGAGCTTTTCGTTTGCTCCACTCTGGTTGTTCCTCGTGATGCTCCGCTCCGGAATTATCCACATGCTGATAAACTCCTCGATGAGTAACTAGTTTAAAGAACAGAGCGGCTAAATATAGCGCAATGAGGATGACGGAAATTCCTATACTAAGGGTCATGGTACTTTTTGTATCTAGTGAATTGGCAAACACTTCTGGTATGACAAATGCCACAATGACCGCAAAAATTAATAATCCTGAATTGTGCCGGGCATCGAATACGTTAAATGTTTGACGCTTAAATTTTAATCCACCAACAAAGAAACTTAGTCCAGCAACTAATAATAAATTCCCAAGAACTGACCCCGTCAGTGAGGCAAGAACTACTCCAATTAATCCTGCTTTTAAGGCGAAAATTGAAATAATTAATTCTACTGCGTTTCCAAAGGTTGCATTCAGTAATCCACCAATTCGTGGTCCAGATACAATGGCTAGACTTTCTGTCGCTCTTCCCATATAGCTGGCTAAACCAATAATGGTAACACAATATATAACAAACATAAGAACATAAGACCAGTCCATCAATGAACCAATCACTGATAAAGGTACTCCTACTAACACAATCAAGCCAAATATTTTACCCATAAACGATTTCCTCTCTTTCCTTTTGTTTATTTTTCAAAAAATAACACACAGTAATATAGATACTATTTAAAGGAGGAATTTCCTTGCAAGAAGATCTCAAACAAAAAATACTCTCTATAATGGAGCAAACGACAATAGGTACACTCGCTTCAATCGTCGAAAACAAACCCTTTTCTAGGTATATGATGTTTCAGCATGAAGATGTCACGCTCTATACAGCAACCAATAAACATGCTCATAAAGTAGAAGATCTTCGTACAAACCCCGATGTTCATATTTTGTTAGGCTATAGCGGGGAAGGGTTATCTGATCAATACTTAGAGATTGCTGCTAAAGCTGAAGTAGAAACGAACCAAGACTTAAAGGAAAAATACTGGAACGACTCCCTGAAACACTGGATTCCAAGTGCGCATGATCCAGCATACTTATTACTGAAGCTCGTCCCATCTTCCATTTTGCTTTATGAAGGAGCTGGGAAAGACCCAAAAGAGTTATCCTTAGACTAACCTCATTAGGTTAGTTTTTTTCTATAAGTTCAAACGTTTCCTCTACTTCAATGGCTCCAACCACTGATTGAACCATTGAGCAATTTTTCCTCGTCAGCTCCATCGCTTTTTCTACCTTTAATTGATCAAGATTATTGCCGGTAATAATAAAATGAAGATGAATTTTTTCCACACGATTTGCTTTCTCTTCATTTCTATCTACCCTCGATTGAATAGAAATATCCGTAAAATCCATTCTCTTTTTCACTAAAATATTTCTTAATACACCACCGCTACAGACTGCAATAGAGGATACTAGTAGCTGATAGGGACGAAAACCATACATTTCATCGCCAGATATAGGCAATTCTCCAAATGGTAGATTTGTGGTAAATCCTCCCTCTTTCATGTTATATTCCATTAAAACCGACTCCTTACGTTTTTTTATGTACAAAAAGAATTGTATATGAAATTGATCTTTGTTGCCAAATTACTGAACAATGCGTTAACATCGATAAAGGCATTTAAATATTGCCGACCGTTCTGCTTTATTAATGGCAGTTTTCGAATGGATTGTTGCTATATGTGCCAAATTATGCCTCTTGATATAGCTGTTTCCGCACAGTTTGTTGTTTCTCGAACTAGTCTATAAACGATAATTTTGCTTTATTTCGAGGCATCTTTTCGTCTATTTTTGAAGGAAATCAACAGTGAAATGGAGGATTCAATCAAATATTAGATGAGATAGCCACAATGTATACGAAAAGAGTTATATAAATTGAAATAGGAGCTTTTAAATATGAATAAAAGGTTGCAAAACCGTTTTCGGATATTGGTTGGGATTGTGGCAGTTTCAGGATTTTCACAAGGAATGCTTCTCCCGATTATCGCAATTATTTTTGAAAAAGATGGTATTTCTTCTTCCTTAAATGGACTACACGCAACGGCATTATATATCGGGATACTATTCGCATCTCCTTTGATGGAAGTACCGCTAAGAAAGATTGGTTATAAACCGATGATTTTAATCGGTGGAATTGTCGTGGTAATCAGTTTGTTCTTATTTCCTGTATGGAAATCCTTTTGGTTTTGGTTTATTTTGCGGCTTCTAATTGGAATTGGAGACCATATGCTCCATTTTGCTACGCAAACATGGATTACCTCCTTTTCACCTGAAGCAACAAGAGGTCGAAACATATCTATTTATGGTTTATTTTTTGGCCTCGGCTTTGCCGCTGGACCAATGTTAACCAAGCTCGTCGATGTTCACGAAGCACTTCCATTTATTATTTCAGCTGGAATCAGTTTTTTGCTATGGATGTCTGTGTTTTCGTTACGCAATGAGTACCCAGAAGAAACGGAAATGCAAACCAGTTCTTTTTTACATACTTTCCAACGCTTTGGTCAAGTATGGAAATACGCTTGGATCGCCTTATTACCTCCCTTTGGATATGGCTTTTTAGAAGCTTCACTGAATGGGAATTTTCCAATCATCGCTCTTCGGAATGGTGTTGATATCGGTGCTATTGCAATTATCTTACCGGCTTTCGCAATTGGAAGCATTGTGTTTCAACTACCATTAGGCATTATAAGTGATAAATATGGTAGACAATCTGTTCTCCAAACAATCTTATTGATCGGGGCCGTTTGTTTCTTCTTTGCCGGAATTTGGAGTGACTCGGTCCTTGGACTTATCCTTACCTTTTTCTTCGCAGGAATGTCCGTTGGCTCTATGTTCTCATTAGGAATAACGTTTATGACTGACTTGCTTCCAAAATCATTGCTTCCTGCTGGAAATATTATGTGTGGTGTTTTCTTTAGTATAGGAAGTATGGTTGGTCCTATTCTTGGTGGTGTGATCATTCAATTTTTCCCAGGATCCAGTTTCTTTTATTTACTTAGTACGATGCTCTTCTTAATATTTATTGGTTTGATCTATTTCACCTTAAAAACAGCTAGAATCCAAGCTAAATCAGAGGCAGGAGCTCGGTAAGAAAATTACAAGTCGTATGAAGCTATTAGCCAAAACCAATTTAAACTATATCCTTTCTAAGATTTTGAAAAAGGTGCATTTAGCACCTTTTTTAATAATTTTATGCACGACTTCCTCCCTTTTGTGCATCACTTTTGATGATTTGTGCACGACTTTCTCCCTTTTGCGCACCACTTCTGATGATTTGTGCACGACTTTCTATGCTTCTGACACCTAGTAACCAATTTCCACTAAATATACCATCCCTAAGAAAAAAACGGCTTATAAAAAGCCGTTTTTTACAAGATTCAAATAGCCATTTTATTCCTAGGTTGCCGCTTTTTTTTGTTTACGATAATGATTCCTGAAGTTACTAATAGTAGTCCAACTAACACGAAGAAATGGACACTTTCATCTAACAGGACTGATGATAAGAAAACACCAAACACGGGAACTAAAAATAAGTACATTGATACTTGTCCCACAGCATTGTATTTCATCACATTATTCCACAAAATAAAACCAGCGGATGATAAAAAGG
The DNA here is from genome assembly GCF_037024155.1 of Bacillus sp. 2205SS5-2. Classification (NCBI taxonomy): domain Bacteria; kingdom Bacillati; phylum Bacillota; class Bacilli; order Caryophanales; family Bacillaceae; genus Bacillus; species Bacillus spongicola. The sequence goes on along the minus strand of NZ_JAYKTS010000012.1, from coordinate 49,364 downwards.
CCAAGTAGAGTAGGATAAACGCACTCTTCATCGTAAACACAAACGGAAATATTTCTTGAGTCATCACAAATCCCACCAGAAACAATCCTAATGATCCAAACAGCATTTGATAGGAGGTTAAATACCCTACCTCAAATTGTCTCGCTTCATTCCTCGCTAAAATATTTCCGAACGCTCCAACCAACATTGCGCCCATTAATAAAAACTCGCCTAGTCCTAACGATAGCGTCAAGTCACCTCTCGTTATATTGACTAAAATAACACCTGAAAAACCAATCAATAATCCTATCGATTTTCGAAAATTAATTTTGTCATTGTTATACATAAAGTGAGCTAAAAGAATTTGAAAAAAAGAGGTAGTTCCCGCAATAATAGACCCCTGAATCCCTGTGGATAAACTTAAACCAATATAAAATAATACGTATTGTAGGAATGTCTGAAAAAAGCCAAGCTTAATCATAGGTCGAAAAGCAGTAAGTCTAAGCTTCATATTGCGTTTCATTACGGTGAAAAACAAGAAAATTAACATGCCTGCCAAGAAAAAGCGATAACTCGCAAAGAGCATTTGTTCACCAATTTCATTCGACTCAATCTGTAATAATTCATAGCTCAATTTTATAAAAGGAAAAGCACTCCCCCATAAAAACGTCGCACCCACAGCAGCAATAATGATCCCTAATGGGTGAGTGAAAAATTTTTCTACTTTCATTTATATACCACCTTCAAATAATATAAGAACGCTTCTTCTTTTCAATGAATACATTGTATGATACGATGAAGATAAATCATAATATTCTGTACCACATAAAAATCTTTACACCAATTCAACATCTTAAACCTTCCATAATTTGCTGTCACCCTAGAGGTGGCAGCTTTCGTTGTTTAAGAAGAGAAATGAAGATGAATATTATTCTCAATAGAAAAGCGGAAGTGGCTGCCCTGCGGCGTCAGGCAAATGAAAAATCCGGAGGTGATGCCTGCATCACTGGAGGGTTATTCATTTGACCCCGAGCCGCAAGCCACTGCAGCTGGATCACGAATAGCGGAAGTGGCTGCCCAGGGACGGCAGGCATCTGGCAGAACACGCAGTGTAGCCTGCTTCACGTAGGGGACTGACAAATGCCCGAGTCCCTAGCCACTGCAGCTGGACACGAAAAGCGGAAGTGGCTGCCCTGCGGCGTCAGGCAAATGAAAAATCCGGAGGTGATGTCGGCATCCCTGGAGGGTTATTCATTTGACCCCGAGCCGCAAGCCACTCATATGATAAACAGAAGGAGCTACCCTAGCCTTAAAAATCATCACATCTGATTATTAATAACTAAAATGCTGAAATCCAACTTACAAAAATAGTCCAAATTGAAACGGAGGATCAGAAACATGAACTCACAATCGCTCTCGATGAAACAAAATAATCAACCAGAGAACACATCAACTATATTTCAAAAAATATTGCCACATATTGAACTAATAACGGCATTATTAAGTGGAGTTTTCATCTTCACTGGATGGATACTCGATCGTAATGAAGCAACTACTGCTTCCATCACCTTCTATTTATTAGCCTTTGTCATCGGTGGCTTTTTTAAAGCAAAAGAGGGTATCGAAGACTCCATTCAAGATCGAGAACTTAATGTAGAAATGCTAATGGTTTTAGCAGCCGTCGGTTCGGCAATTATTGGCTATTGGACAGAAGGAGCTATTTTGATCTTTATATTCGCAGTCAGTGGTGCACTAGAAACCTACACCATGAATAAAAGCCAAAAAGAAATCTCGTCTCTTATGGAGATTCAGCCTCAGGAAGCCTTACTTGTTAAGAGTGGACGCGAAGAAAAAGTTCATATTTCTACATTAGTAATTGGTGATCAAATTTTAATTAAACCTGGCGAGCGTGTACCTGCTGATGGCAAAGTCATCAAAGGGCAAACGACAATTGACGAATCTGCCATCACCGGCGAAGCAGTTCCCGTCACGAAGCTAGATCGTGATGAAGTTTTTGCTGGAACAGTGAATTTAAATGGATCGATTACAGTCGAAATAACCAAGGCAACTAATGAAACCCTTTTCCAAAAAATCATCGAGCTCGTTCAGTCGGCACAAAGTGAAAAATCTCCTTCTCAATTATTTATTGAACGATTTGAAGGAACATATGTAAAGGTCGTTTTAGTCGTTGTGTTTATTATGATGTTTCTTCCTCATTTTGTTTTAGGATGGAGTTGGACCGATACTTTTTACCGAGCGATGGTGCTGCTCGTTGTAGCTTCACCGTGTGCTTTGGTTGCTTCTATAATGCCCGCCACTCTCTCGGCTATTTCCAACGGTGCTCGTCACGGAATTCTCTTTAAAGGTGGCATACATTTAGAGAACTTAAGCAATTTAAAAGCCGTTGCTTTTGATAAAACTGGCACCTTAACTCAAGGAAAACCCGTTGTGACGAACGTTAAAGTTTATGATGGTTTAGACGAGGCCACCATCATTCAACTCGTTGCTTCCATTGAAAATCAATCTAATCACCCTTTGGCTCAAGCGATTGTTCGGTACGGTAAAGTGACCCATAACATTCATTTATCTCAACCTGATTCTTTAGAAGATGTCTCAGGTTGGGGTGTAAAAGCAAGAATAGAAAAAAGTGATTGGAAAATCGGAAAAGCCGAATTTGTTGGTAATCAGGACGCCGAGACCTTTAGTCTACAAGAAGGTAGTACGTGGGCTACGGAAGGTAAAACCATTGTTTATGTAGCGAGAGATTCCCAAGTTGTTGCTTGCATTGCCTTAAAGGATGTTGTTAGAGAAGAAACTCAGAAAGCTTTGAAAATGTTAAAAGAAGAGGGTATATACACAATCATGCTTACAGGTGATAGTGAAAAAACAGCAATTGCAATTGCTGATGAAGCCAATGTAGATGAATATATATCCGATTGTTTGCCCGAAATGAAGGTAGCTGAGTTGAAAAAGGTGATGGATCGGTATGGTTCAGTCGGGATGGTAGGTGACGGAATTAATGATGCTCCCGCTTTAGCGACAGCTAGTGTTGGGATTGCGATGGGAGAAGGAACCGATGTCGCTTTAGAAACAGCCGATATTGTGTTAATGAAAAATGATTTACCTAAAATTGCAGAAGCTATTCGCCTCTCTAAAAAAATGCAGCGAATTGTGATGCAAAACGTAATTTTTTCTATCGGAATAATTATGGTGTTAATTATCTCCAACTTTCTGCAAGTCATTGACTTACCATTTGGGGTCATCGGTCATGAGGGAAGCACTATCCTTGTCATTTTGAATGGGTTACGATTATTAAGAAACTAAAAAGCACCGGCATATGCCGGTGCTTTTCTAATGGTAGCCGTTTTGTCCATTTGCTGAACTTGAAGTCTTGTGCTTGGGCTTATGCTTACTGTTTTGTTTCGTACCGCCATCTTTTTTCGTTTTTTTAGTCATTTGAAACCCTCCTTATTGGTCACTATCCCCTTTACTAGTATGTGCTTATTTTTTGAAGACTATCGACTTTTTGACCTAACAGTTATTATCTTTTCTAGCTTGAAATAATGCATTTACCTCTCCACCAATTAGTATAATAATACCTGATAAATATAACCAAACCATCAAGACAATTATTCCCCCGATACTCCCATAGGTAGCTGAATAATTACCGAAATTACTGACATAGTATGAAAATCCGAACGATACAACTACCCAGCCGACTGCTGCAAATATTGCTCCTGGAAATGCGCTCGTACAACTGATTTTTTTATTCGGAGCGAGGAAGTATATAACAACAAAGATGATAAATAAGAGAAACGGCGTTAAAGCCCACCTGATACTTTCCCAAATAACCGCAAATAAATTGGAAAAACCAAGCTTTGAAGATATGTATAAGCCAATCTGTTCACCAAAAACAGGAAGTAACAACACAATAAAGAACACAAAAATCAAAGCTAGAGTTAGTAAAATCGACACACCTATTTGAATGAAGAATGGACGTTCTTCTTCTACATCATACGCACGGTTCAGTGATTTTATTAGAGCATGTAACCCCCTTGAGGCTGACCAGATGGTAGCAAGCAAACCGAATGATAGTAGCCCAGTATTCCGTTTACTCATTACTTCATTCAGAGTTGATCGGATGAGATTCATCGTATCACCTGGTGCGAAATCGTGAATGACACTTAAGATATCTTCTTCAGTAAAAGGCAAATACGATAACAGTGTTACAAAAAAAATAAGCAAAGGAAAAAGAGAGAGTAGGAAAAAATAAGCTAACTGGGCTGCAAACCCAGTCAACTCAGAATTTTTCACACTCTCTCCTAGTTCCTTTAAAAAACTCATATAGGATGCCTGCTCTCTTAGTTGTTTTGATAAGTTCTGATGTTGTTTCCAGACTCTGAAGGAATATTACGATTCACTCTATCGCTAGTAGTATAATCAGTATTTTCCATTTCATTCGTGTTATTTAGAGATTTCTCTTCGTCTTGGAACACTTCTTTATAACTTTCTTGAGACTCCTGAAGATTGTTCTTCGTTTCTTCTAGGACTTCTTTCACTTGGGGAGTTACTTCATTACGCAACGTTTCGAATTTCTCATTTACAAATTTCACATCTTCATTTAATTGATCTGCTGTTGTTTTGAATTTATCATATAAATCTTTCATATAGTCACTCATTTGTTTTGGGTTCTTTGAATAATGTTTTATTTGTTTTCCACTTTTTTTAGTTCCGTCAACTACACCTTCTCTTGTATTACGGTCCAACATCGAAATTGCTCCACCAATAATTGCTCCATAAACCATTCCTTGAACTAACCTGTTTTTAGCCATTTATAAAACCTCCGTTAATTTTTTATCCCATTTTCATATTAATACAACGTTTTATATGATGTGGAAATACTTCTGTATACTACTTTTATGAATTCTTCATTTATCTGCTTCTGTATTCTTCTTCCCACTTTGATTAGTAATGAAACATTTTTTTCCAACGTTTCATATAAGAAAATTACATATATACTTGACTCTCTTTGCTATCTTTTATAGACGAAATGAAATTATCTCTGTAAGATAAAAGTAACTTAAAAAGTAAACAATCTGTTTACTTACTGTAGAAAGGGCGATCAAAATGGATTTAAACACAAAAAATAGAGAAAACATGGTTTTTATGTTAGATGAAATTAAAACAAAATTACGTATGGTAAACGAAGGGGCAGTTAATTCCAGCGATTTCAACCTTGAAAAGTATGAGGATATTAAAGACATGTATCATTACGTCATGAAAAAACCAACCTTCAGCCCAAACGAAATGCAATCCATAGTAGAAGAAATAGGAGACTTAAGGAAATAAGAAAAGCGGAAGTGGCTGCTCAGGGACGGCAGGCATCTGGCAGTACACGCAGTGAAGCCTGCTTCACGTAGTGGGCTGACAAATGCCCGAGTCCCTAGCCACTGCAGCTGGATCACGAAAAGCGGAAGTGGCTGCCCTGCGGCGTCAGGCAAATGAAGAACTCGGAGGTGATGCCTGCATCGCTGGAGGGTTATTCATTTGACCCCGAGCCGCAAGCCACTGCAGCTAGATCACGAAAAGCGGAAGTGGCTGCTCAGGGACGGCAGGCATCTGGCAGTACACGCAGTGAAGCCTTATTTGTCCCATAGCTGCTACCCGCCATCAAGACGAACACTTTCTTGAGAGGTTTTCACACCCTATAAACCTAAAAAAAGAAAGAGTGGAAGCCATTCTTTCTTTTTTTAGGTTTTTTCATTTATCATTCACACACATTGTCAGAAATTCTCTATCTTCAGAAAATCGGTGAGGTGAATATCTGCTTTAAAGAGTTGTATCTCCTTTTTATTCACTTTTACCATGGCATATTCTTTTTTCAAATCCTAGATAAGTAGAATTTTGGATTAAAATAATATTTGACCCATCTCTAATCGGAGTTGGCTCATGGAGTTTTTCCACTACAGCTACATCGGTCCCCATTTCGCTAATTTCAGAGCAAGGCTAAGACTACAATTCCTCTACTACATTCCTTCTCCCTATATAAAGTGATCTTTTTCAGAAGGAAACTTCTCGATAAGCTCTTTCATATTTAGGTGGAAAGCGGACAAAATCTAGGATTTTGGTGAAATTTCCCGAGAAATACATCATATCTGTTTCAAAAATGAAGAAAGAAGTCGTTTGGGTTTAATAATCAGAATATAAAAAGCGCAAGGATAATACGCCTTGCGCTTCATTGATGCAGCAAAATCTTTGGATCCTCTAACATTTCATTCAAAATGACTGATCGAGAGAATAAATTCAATCTCGTTGATAAAATTAAATTCCTACACTCTCTTTGTAGAATTGTTTTGCTATCAAGGAACCGATTAATGCATTATGTTTTACAAGAGCAATATTAGCCTCAAGGCTCTTACCTTTTGTCATTTCTTTTACTTTTCCCAATAGAAAAGGAGTCACATCTTTCCCAATAATCCCTTTTTCCTCTGCCTCCGTTAAAGCACCCTCGATAATGGAATGAATTTCGTCTCCCATTGCTGATTCTTCCGGAATCGGGTTTGCGACTACTAATCCACCTTTAAGTCCTAAATCCCATTTAGTTTTCATTACATTAGCGACTTCTAGGGGAGTGTCTAGTGTGTAATTTACAGAATAGGCGCTATTTCTCGTGTAAAAAGCAGGAAGAGTTTCTGTTCCATAGCCAATAACCGGCACACCTTTTGTTTCCAAATATTCTAAGGTCAAACCAAGATCTAGAATTGACTTGGCACCTGCACAAATTACAGCTACATTTGTTTGTGCTAATTCTTCTAAATCAGCAGAAATATCTAATGTCGCTTCTCCGTTTCGGTGTACACCCCCGATTCCACCGGTAACAAACACCGAAACATCGGCCATTTGTGCGCAAATCATGGTCGCTGCCACAGTCGTTGCCCCTAAGGTTTTGGAAGCTAAAACAAAAGGCATATCTCTTCTGCTAACCTTAGCAACGCCTTCCGTTTTCCCTAAGAATTCAAGCTCTTCATCAGAAAGGCCGATTTTTATTTTTCCGTTCATTATCGCAATGGTTGACGGAATAACTCCATTTTCTCGTAAAATAGATTCTACTTCTTTTGCAGTTTTCACATTTTGTGGATAAGGCATTCCATGCGAAATGATTGTTGATTCTAATGCTATAATTGGTCTACCCTCTTGTTTAGCTAGTAATACTTCTTCTGAATACTCCAAATAATTTTCCATAATGCACTCCCTTAGTAATACTGTTTATAGACTTTTTGTATATTGTCCTTACTCATTTTCCGTGAGACTGTATCAGTGCTTTGTAATGTTACATAGGAACAGGCCATCCCTAATTGTGCAGCTTTTTCTGCTTCTAGTTCATGTACATGACCATAAATGATTCCAGCAACCAAGGAATCACCTGCCCCTGTCACATCCTTTACTTCTATTGTGGGGGGGAGAATGACCGACGCATTTCCATCTCTCGTATAATAGATAATTCCTTTTTCTCCACGGCTAATGACCACTCGCTCCACACCACGATTAATCAATTTTTTTGCTGCAAGAAAGAAGTCGCTATCTTCAATTAATTTCGTATTTAAGAGCGACTCTGCTTCTTCGTGATTCGTGATTAACCAAGTGGTGCCCGTTAAATTCTCTGGTAGTTTTTTCACTTTTGGTGCTGATACCGGAGCAATTGTCACAGGAATTTTTTCATATTTGCATCGCCTAAGTATGTACCTAATGACCTCAGGTGAGAAGTTTGTATCCAGTAAAACCATTTCCGCTGAGGAAATGGTCCCCCACTTCTTTTCAAAATAAGTAGAATCTACATCATCGTAAATACCCATATCAGCAATGGCGACAAACATATCTCCACTATTGGTTAAAATAGCAGAATACGTTCCTGTCGTATGCTTAGGAAGGATCGAAACATGATCCATATTTACATACGGTTTGGTTTCGTCTATAAGCCATTTTCCTTCTGCATCATCACCCACGACACTCAAAAGAGAAACATTCATCCCTATGCGCCCCAGATTCTCGGAAATGTTTCTCGCAACACCTCCTGTAGATTGGAAAGAAGTTGCTGGATTGGATGTACCTTGTTGAAGCTCATTTTCCACCTGAAGTTTTCGGTCTACATTGGCTCCTCCAATACAGACTACACCTGTCTTTTTCGGTAATACGTAAGCCCTTCCAAGAATGAGTCCTTTTTTCATAAATGAGGATATATAGCCTGCTACTGCTGATCGAGATAAACCACTCAGTTCTGATAACTCATTTTGACTAATAAATGGATTATTTTCAATTAATTCCAACAATTGCTTCTCTTTGTCGTTCATATCGTCCCCCCTCGAAACATTTGTCTTTAGTATAAACTTTTGTTAATAATTAAACAATTGAATATTTTCAGGTAATTATGTATTTTCTTTGACTTTTTCTGATAATCAGCACTTTAAAGATTGAAATTTGTCATTTTGTGACGATATATAGATTAAGAGTGCAGATTTCCACTACAAAGGAGCCATAAAACATGACTTTAGATCAACTGATTACCCAGGATCGTACCAAAAAGAACGCATTAATGTTTTACACGTATTTATTATCACTTGTTTCCGCACTAATTTTTACAATTTTAAATGAAAGTCCAATCCAGACTATATCCATTTATGCGATTGAGCTTGTTGTGTTTATTCTGTTTTATGTTCTATTTCAATTTTTATTAAAGAAACCTATTTTCTTCCCGTACTTTAGCATTGTTATGATCTATGGAATGTGTATCACTTCTATTCTCCTAATAGGGGGATCTATGAATAACTTTTTCATTTTATTCTTTCTAGCTGTTTTTTCAACCGTTCACTTTAATCCGAGAATTTATGGCTTAGGACAGGGATTTGGAATTATTTCACTAGTTTTAAACAATATTTATGCGACAGAGAACTTGAGCGAAATATTCCCTTCAATCCTTCTTGTTTATAGCTTACTCGCAATTATTTTAGGAGTATTGATTCGCCAAAATGGTCGTCAATTCAGTCATTTGAAAGAATATATTGCAACAGCTGAAGCGGAAACGACTAAGAAGGATGAGCAAAAAACATTTCTCGAAAATGAACTCTCTTTAATCTCCTTCGGTATCTCAAACATTCACACACAAATTCAGAATCATCTAGTGTCACAAAATGAGATGAAAACCGCTGTGTCAGAAATTTCTGCAGGAAGTTTGACCCAAAGTGACCAAATTAATAGTATTGCTTCCATTTCAGAACTGACGATGGAAAAGATGAATGATTTGGCCAAAATGGCCGACGAGCTTTTCACTCATACAGGGGATGCGACTGATATCGCAACTTCAGGATCGGAGAAGGTTTCGGAGCTGAAAGGAAATATGTATGAGTTGAGTACTTTTATCCATGAATTAAGCGATACATTCACTGAGCTCACAAATAAAATTGAAGAAACAAATAGCTTTATCGGAAATATTCAAAATATCACTGAACAAACCAATTTACTTGCACTTAACGCTTCCATCGAAGCGGCTCGAGCTGGAGAAGCTGGAAGAGGATTCTCTATTGTGGCCGATGAAATCCGAAAGCTCGCCGAAATGACGAGCAATACAGCACAGCTCATTACAGTAAACCTTTCTTCTGTAAACATGGCCAATTCAAGTGCCTTAGAAAAGATGACTTTGAGTAATAGTAAATTAAATGAAAATCTCTTAACAACGGACCAAGTTGTCGGCTCTTTCACCAATCTTCGTGGAAAGTTATCCCTTATTCAAGGTCAATTCACCCAATTGGCAACAACTGTTAATGAAGTGAATGGCCGAACCGTAGATGCCGAGCTTTCTACAAAAGAACTTGCGGCTGTTTTTGAGCAAGCTTCAGCTGGATTAGAAGAAATTTCAGCCACAATCGAAACATTGAACGAAGACAACCAAGCAATTGCTCAATACGTAGAGGAAACTGTTCAGAGTGCTTCAAAAATCCAAGAAAAAATATCATAATTCCCACATAAAAAGGTGTCCATTTGGACACCTTTTTATATATCTAACGTCAGCTGACTTGAGTTTTCTCCCATTGATAAGTCTGTTTTCTTCTGAGAGGATCTTACCCTTTTGGCTTTCGAAAATTCTTTATGATAATCAAAGACTGGAGATGGATAATTAAGCGCAAAGAAACCCGGATATAACCATGGCTCGTGAGTATATTTAGCAGGAATTTGCTTTAATTCAATCACATGACGCTTAATAAACTCACCATGTGGATCTATTTTTTTCCCTGTTTTTATTGTATGCATGAGGGGTGAACGCTTAACATATTGATTCAACTTTGCCCAATGACTCGGAGGATCATAGTCTATGAGCATTTTGGCCAATGAGAACCCGATTTGCTCTTTTTGTAGTAGTAGAAAATGATGAGCAAACGAAACAACAATTTCTTTTAACTCTTCCTCTATATGACCCGTTTTTTGTAGCGACCTCATGATAGCATCAATAATTGGAAAACCCGTCTTTCCTTGCTCCCAATTAACCAATTCCTTTGAATCTATCTGCTTCTCTACTCTTTGTACAGGCTGTTCCATAGAAATTGAGCCTAAGTTACTTGTCGCAAGTAGCATTTCTCGAGCAAATAATTGCTCAAGAAATGGATGTACAGCTGAATCTTGACTAGACTGAACTTCACTTACTTTTTGCCAAATCATTCGAGAAGAAATATTTCCCCAAGCTAAATAAGAAGTGAGCCGATAAAAAAGATCCTCTGCTTTCAGACTCAATTTCAGGGTATCCTCAGCATTCTTCTCTCCCCCCTGCTCTCCAAAAACAATCAGTTCTCCTTGTAATAATTTTTCGAAGCGGAATAAACTCTTTACGTCTTCAAAAAAACCAATGGGTAGCTCTTTAGGCGAAAATATTTTTCTAGGAAGTGATTTTATAGGCTGGTTCATCTTCTCCAGCCATTGTTTCTTTCGCAGTTTTTCATATTGTTCAATCTCTGAATAATAAAAGCCTTTTTCCTGAATCCATTCTTTAACAAAAGCATTTCGGTGATTAAGTAAAGTAGATCCCCCCTCACAATAGGACCACAAATGAAATACCCCATATGTATGAGCAAGTAGAGACAATACTTCATTCATTTCACCAATGTAAAAAGCCAGTCGACCGCCTATATTTTCAAGCTGAATTTTTACATCTTCTAGTCCTTGAATAACAAATCGTAGCTGGCGCTTAGACATTCCAGAAGACTTCCAAACAGAAGGTTCAACCACGTATAAGATGAGTGTTTCCCCAGCTGAAGCTGCATCCAACAAAGGTTGATGATCTTTTAATCGCAGATCTCTTTTTAACCAAACAATATTCACCGTATCCGCTCCCTTAATGAGACAAAAAACGTTTAATGTACTTTATTCATACCATTTACACTCATTTTGTCAAGCCGCCTGTTACTAACATGCGTCTCTTTCACTATCACAATCGTCATAGATTTTAGCTTAAGACTGTTTTTTCTAATGATTTTTGCCCTTCTACCAGTCGAAAAACTGTAAGACAGCTTAGTTTCGAGACATCTTTCCGAAATTATTCTGATACAAACTCAGCAAAAAAGAATACCCCAAAGTTTTAGATACTATGGAACTAATGTATAGGAAGCCTCAAAATTCAATACTCTCGCCCCGAGAAGAAATATGTTTTCCGCTTTTTTACAACTTCATATCTTTATTCTACATTATTACAGGCCTTGATGATTTTTGTGCAGAGTTGCTTGGATTGGAAATCGACAGTGGAATGGAGGAATTAGTCAAAAGCAGATGAAATAGCCACAATGTAAACGAAGTCCATACTAAAATAGAGGAGTCTATCAGGACTACCCATTAAATCAATAGGAATCAGGAGCTAGACCCTGCTACCAATTAGTCAACGATAAATGAACCTCTTCTTATTTTTGAATTAGCGGAAGATTGATCATTCCCCTGCCCCTAAAGTGGTTATATCACTAATGTTCTTATTCCATTAAAGCGCACGATTCACGATGATTGAAATTCAAGGTAATGGTGTAAGCTGTGAATCACCTGCTCCTTTTTTTGGAGTACTGAGACTAACGGGATTGAATAACAATAAAATTAGGATCTATCTTCGCTTCCCCGTACCTAGTTCAAAAGCCTAGTAGTTATTAATACCAGTATTAAGCCCACTTGAAAAATAACCTTACTCTATTATTTATCCCGTTATACAAAAGAACCTCTACAAGATAAGCTAAGGAGATACTAAGAAAACAAAACACGCATATCAACATAATTTCAATTTTTATATCCATACTAATATCGAAAGGAGTCGATGGATATGGGCAGAGGTAAATCCTTTAACCACAAAAAGAAAAATCACCCAGGAAACTTTCCGGAAAATGCGATAGCAGAAAAACATGCCAAACAGAAAATAGAAGACCAAGAGTATCTTGTGACTCAAGAAGCGTTTAAAAACCGAGTCGATGGTGATTAGAGAATTGTGTTTAATATGTTGATCTTTGTTTAGAAAGCTACTTTTGTGAGGATATTGCTTTTCATAGCAGGAAGTAAACCGTAAAAAGATTGGTTTAGGGCATATTCTCGGAAGAAATCATTACCAAAATAAAGAATTCCATTGAGGTTAGTATTGAATAGCAACAATGGACACAAAAAGTATCCATTGTTGCTTTTTCATCATACTTTTGATTAAATCCTCCAATTCACTGTTGATTTCTATCAGAAATAGACGAAATGATGCCCAAAACAAAGCTATATTGTAGATGATCAACTGATCCGAAAAACAACAAGCTTTGCAAAAACAGCCTAATAAAAAGAAAAAATGACTTATGGGCAGCCTATTTTCTGCTCATAAGTCATTTTCTCTTACTTTGAATATTTAAATGTTAATAGGACGAACAGTAGAAAGCTGATTAATAATGTACTTCCGCCCGCAATATAAAATACCATCGTAAAGCTTTCCGCGAATTGAAATGGATTTACATTATAAAAATACATTCCCAGTGTCAGCCCAATTGATCCAAGAATAGCTGTCCATACATGTAAAAAAGCCAGTTTGGATTTTTTCGGTACATCATATAATCGATAATAGGTGGAAAAAGCAAATAAGCTTAACCAACCAACAACCAAAATATGAGCATGAATCGGACGAAACTCATAGGACCCTGCTCCAGCCATATGCGAGCCCATAAACGCTCCAATTAGCGCGTAAATTGCTGAAATTCTTAATAATAGTGTGGCGTGTGACAATTTTATCCCCCCGACTCAATCTTCCATCTATTTCAGCCTCATTATATAAGGGAATGATTCATTCGTCTAGGTTTAAACCGTTTATACCCCTTGATGTGCTTTATGCAGAACAATATCATCAAAGTATTGATGCCCTAACAATTTTTCATCTTTCCACTCTTCTTTCTGCCATGTATCACGAAGAAATACTTCTGCTACTTTTCGACTTCTTGGTGTTGAAATAACCTTTAATATTACTATGCTCTCATAAATATATGTCATCAATCTAGCTATTCTTTTGCAATGATAAGTCTGAACATCTTCTGAACTATTCATGCTGTATTCCGTTAGCTCCTTTAATTGCGCTAAACCGGAAATAACCTCTTTCCCTATTTGCTGTTGCTCAGTTGTTAAGTGTGAGTATTCTTTCTCCATTTTTTCAATAAACAAGGCATGGGCTTGATAACGGTTCATCAGTCTCAATACCTCTAAACCTAATACATTGGCGGTTCCTTCCCATACGGTTAGTACTTGTGCATCACGGAGTAAGCGAGGAGTAACAAAATCTTCAATATAGCCATTTCCACCATGCATTTCAATCGCTTCATGGGCAAAGTGAATCGATTGTTCAGCTGATTCTTTCTTCAATAAAGCAATCAAAAGGCGGTTCAATACTTTTTCTTCGTCTGTCGCTGAACTTCCTTTCTTCATAACTTTTTCAAATAATGAAATCAAGGAAAAAATTGCTCGTGTGTCAACTTCATGCTTCACAGACATCTTCACGAGTGATTCACGAATCATCGGATAGCTTGTAAGCCTCTTGCCAAACGCCTCTCTTTCCATTGCGTAGGTTTTCGCTTCCTCATACGCTCTTTTCATAATGCCGATAGAAGCGATTGCGTTGCAAACTCTTGATAAATTCAGTGCTTCCATCATATAGTGAATTCCTTTTGCAGCCTCTCCTACTAAATAAGCCTCCGATCCTTCAAATACAATTTCAGCAGAAGGAACCGCACGAACACCTAGTTTATCTTTCAAGCGCCGAATGGTGATTTGATTTACAGAACCGTTGTTGTTTCGCCACGGAACTGCGAATAAGCTCAAGCCTCTCGTTCCTTCTGCAGCTCCCTCTCTTCGTGCTAAAACCATCGCAACCCCACAAGCTCCTGCATTCGAGGCAAAATATTTTTCACCATATAACTGATACGAGCCGTTCTCCGTCAGTTTTGCACTCACAACATTGGCTCCGACATCAGAACCTCCTTGTCTTTCGGTTAAGAATGTCGCTCCCTCATATAGTTCAACTTCCCCCGTTGAAAGAATATGAGGTAAAAAGCGGTTCTTAACTTCGTCACTACCATAATGATCGAGCAGATAAGCGGTAGCCATCGTCAACGTAACGGGACAATAAAATCCTGGTTCTGATTGAGAAAGTAAGTATCCTTGCGCAAAAGAATAAGTATAGTTCCCTGTTCTCCCTAGCAATGGTATCGCCTTATGAATATACCCAACAATTCCTCGCTCATACGTATCACGAATCGTTTGTTTGTATCCTTCATTGAGCCATACCTCAGACACATCATTCCCAAAGCGATCATATTTTAGCAGTTTTGGCTGCCCTTCACGATCCGTATGTTTCGCTCGTTCATCTATCTCCGTACCACATAACTGACCGTATTCAGTTAGCTCTCCGTCCGCCCATTGAAAGAAATCATCCTCTAACTGATGTTTTAAAATGTCTTTTAATAGGGAATCATTTTGATAAAAATTCATATTTCTCTCTCCTCTCATTAATCAACACTCCAGGATGTTCTTTCTATGATGAGTTATTTTAATTGCCGCAGATGCTCTAGTCTTTCTTCCATTTCTCTTTTGATTTTGTCAAGCTCACTAATTCTGTTTGCAATTTGGCTTACTTTTTTTTCACCATATTGAATTGTTAGGTCGAGCTGTTGCTTCCCAGTTGGATCCTGATCAAAAAGTAAAACCATTTCCTTTATTTCGTCTAGACTAAATCCATATTTTTTTCCGCGAATGATAAGCTTCAGCCTCGTTACATCTTTCTTTCGGTAAATTCGTCTCCCGCTTTCTCGTTTTGGAGCAAGCAACTCTAACTCTTCGTAATACCGAAGGGTTCTTGATGAGAGAGAGAAATCTTTTGCTAATTGTGAAATCGTTTTTTCCATAGACACACCTTCTTTACATCCTATTTTATCATTGACGTTAACGTAAACTTCAACTGAATTTTTTGACTTGTAAAAAACTATTTTATGTTCAGTCATCTATGAATTTTTGTATATGGTCCGATTAACCTGAGGGAAATACTGGTCATACAAGTCCACTCACTGTCAATCAATAGGCTTATTCAATGGATTGAGGAATATATGGTTGAAGAAAGAATCCGAAAACTCAGAATCAAAAATTTGCATTCCTAGGTAGCCTTGATACAATGAGTAAGACTACATATTAAAGGAGAGGAAAAAAATGAATAATTTTCAACAAAATCTTGAGAAATACGCTGAGCTTGTCGTCAAAGTTGGCGTGAACATTCAAGAAAATCAAACCTTAATTGTGAATGCTACGATTGACTCAGCAGAATTTGTCCGATTAGTCGTAAAAAAAGCATACGAAGTCGGCGCAAAAAATGTGAACGTATTCTGGGGTGACGATGTTGTTTCACGCTATACATATGATTTAGCTCCTGATGAAGCATTTACTGAATTCCCTAAATGGCGTGCAAATGCCTTGGAAGAATACGCTAAAAACGGGGCTGCCTTCATGTCAGTTGTTTCTTCTTCACCGCAATTATTAAAGGGCGTGAATCCTGAACGGATTTCGAATTTCCAAAAAGCAGCCGGTGCTGCTATGAAAGAATACCGTCGCTTTATTCAATCAGATAAGGTAAGTTGGGCTGTTGTGGCTGCACCTTCAGAAGATTGGGCTAAACTTGTCTTCCCAAATGAAGACAATGACCAAGCTGTAGAAAAGCTTTGGGATGCGATTTTTAAAGCTGTCCGCGTCGACCAAGCTGATCCGGTCGTTGCTTGGAAAGAACATGATCAAGCTTTGCATCAAAAAGTCGATTATTTAAATGAAAAAAACTATCAAAAGCTTCATTACACAGCACCTGGTACTGATTTAACGATCGAACTTCCAAAGGGCCACCTATGGGTAGGAGCAGGGAGTGTCAATGAACAAGGACATACCTTTATGGCCAATATGCCAACAGAAGAAGTTTTCACTGTTCCACTAAAAACAGGAGTAAATGGCACAGTTTCTAGTACCAAGCCATTAAGCTATGGTGGGAATATTATCGATAACTTCACTGTTACGTTCGAAAACGGACGTATCGTGGACGTTAAGGCGGAGCAGGGCGAAGATATTCTAAAAAATCTTGTTGCGACAGACGAAGGCTCTCATTATTTGGGGGAAGTTGCTCTAGTTCCTCATCATTCACCAATCTCATCATCTAATGTTTTATTTTATAACACATTATTTGATGAAAATGCCTCCAATCATTTAGCCATTGGAAATGCCTATGCATTCTGTATAGAGGGTGGGAAAACAATGTCTCCAGAGGAACTAGATGAAAATGGTCTAAATTCAAGTATTACTCATGTTGACTTTATGATTGGTTCAGAAAAAATGAATATTGATGGAATTAAAGAAGATGAAACAAAGGAACCTATTTTCCGCAACGGAAACTGGGCATAAATTCATTAATTTTTCAGCCAGTTGAAGCTCTTGCTTCAACTGGCTTTTTCTGTGTTCTTATATTACAATCCCCCATTAAACCTTCACCTACAATTTGAAATTTCCACAATACTTTTTCTTCCAATATTCCTTTATTTTATCTAACAAAACAAGTTCTTCTGACGATATAACTATCGAAACACAATCTCACAACTTTTCAAATGACATTAGGAGGTACAACATGAAAAAAAATTATATATTGGTTATAATTTGTGGACTTTTGCTCCTAGGCGGATGCACCCCATCCTGATCACCACATTCAAAGCAGGAAAAAGAGTATAAAATTGGTATTTTACTATCCGATGTTGGATTAGGCGACGAGTCTTTTAATGACTCTGCTTTTCGAGGTCTGGAGAATGCACGAGATGAATTAGGTGTTCTCTTTGATTATAGAGAAGCTATAGACGGGAATAATGAAGGGCAGTTAGAAGAGCTCATCAAGCAAGAAAATGACCTTGTTATCAGCCTTGGCTTTGCCGTACAGGAGGCTTTAGAAAAAGTCGCACAGGAAAAGCCCGAGCAACGCTTTTTACTTATCGATGGAATCTCAGAGCTAGAAAACGTGACTTCTGTCTCTTTTATAGAGCATGAAGGAAGCTTTCTAGTTGGTATGGTTGCAGCCATGACCACTAGGACAAATAAAATAGGATTCATCGGCGGAGCCGATTTCCCTTTAATTCATAAATTTGAAGTCGGTTTTACACAAGGAGCAAAGTACGTCAATCCTGGAATTGAAGTTTTCACTGATTATGCAAACAATTTTGGAGACGCCGGATTAGGACGTACTATTACAAAAAAACAAATGAAGATTGGGGTTGATTTCATTTATCCTGCTGCTGGATATACTGGATTTGGAGCGCTTCAAGCCGCTCAAGATGCAAATGTATGGGGGGCAGGCGTTGATTCCGATCAATTTTTCATTGCTGAAAAAGCGGTGGTTACCTCGATGCTAAAAAATATTGACGTTGCTGTATATAATATTACAAAAGAATTATTAGAGACGGGAACACTTTCTCAATCCGTATATGAATTAGGACTAATTGAAAATGGGGTAGCTTTGGCACCGATTAGAGCTCACGAACTGTTACCTGAAGAAGTGAATTTAATAGAGTCAGCACGTGAAAAAATCATTTCTGGTAGCCTGACTGTACAGTCAACCAAGTAAAGGAGTTTCAACAATGACATTACGAAAAAGACTATTAATTATTGGCCTCGTACCTTTGATTCTTTCATCATTAATTATTATCTCGATGGTTGTTCAAATGAATAATGTTCATACCTCTGCCAAGGACGATGTAAAAGTCCTCTTAAATACAGAAGTACTAAAAGGTGATTTGAATATAACCAAGCAAACCCTATCCAACTATGCTCATAATCCTTCTGAAGCAAACAAAACAGAGGCATTAAATTTTTTAAAATTAGTAAATGAAGATATTCTCGCTTTAAAAGAAAAACTGACTGATCCAGTTCAAGCAACTCTATTAAGTAAAGTCGAAGGGAAATTTAATGACCTTAATTCTGCCACGAATAAGGCATTCAAAGAAGAAAATCAAGCAGAAATCTAGCGTCAATCCATCCGTTTCTCTGGTATCCTTAATGATATGTTTTTATTAGATAAAGAAGCCAAAGAATGGTACGAAGCATTAGTTGAACAAACCGAGCGAAAAATTGCCCTTATTATTACCATTTCAATTATTAGCATGGTTGTTCTTATCATCGTTTCTGCCAGTCTTTCATGGGTTCTATCAAGACGAATTGTTCGTCCACTGAACGAAGTTGTCAATCAAGCGGAAGAAGTTGCCTTTGGTAATTTAGCCGTTCAACTTGCCGATGATGTAAATGAGAATAGCCATTACGAAGTTGATAAATTAAAAATCGCCTTTAGAAACATGGTCGAAAATCTTCGTCAAACCGTTTCGTCTGTGGATGCCATTAGTGTAAAAGTCAATGAATTCTCTGACGAAGTTACCTATCAAATGAAAAATTTAAATGAAGGCAGTCAAAGTATATCTGAGGATATTCAATCAACTGCTTCGATGATGAATGATATGATGACAGAATTCGAAAAGAACCGCACGGAAAGTGAGAAATCATCTCAAGCAAGTAAGTATGCACTTGAATCCGTTGAACTAGGTCGACAGTCTGTTCAAAAACAACTTCAATTTGCCACCGAACTCTCTTCATCTCCCCAAAATATCAAAGGGGATGTTGAAAAATTCGCCCAATATACAGGTGAAATTGAGAATGCCGCTAAATCTGTTCGCGAAATTGCGGATCAAACCAACTTACTTGCCTGCAGCCCTTGAAGCTGGAAAAGGTTTCGCAGTGGTAGCGGAAGAAGTCAGAAAGCTTGCTGAGGATTCAAGTCGATCGACTCATTCGATTGCTACAATGGTAAACAATATTAAGAATGGGATTTCAAACATTGTTGCTTCTACTGAAACGGGACATCATTTAACAAAACAACAAGTAGAATCAATGAGTGAAACCGAGAGTGCATTTGAAAACATCTCTACTCAAGTATCTGATATCTACAGTCAAATAAACTCCTTAAGTGCAGGGATGAACACTTCAAATAAGATGACATTAGAGGTCATCTCGGCAGTTACCGAAGAAACAGCAGCGGGAACAGAGGAGATTTCAGCATCTACCGAAGAACAACTACGTGCGTTTAAACAATTGGACGAACGGATTCATACCTTAAATAGCATGACCGCCGAAATGAAAAAAGGTTAGATCGTTTCACACTTTAAACAAAACCACCTTGGCAAGGTGGTTTTGTTTTGTTTCATACAAATCAGTACCCCATTCACAAGTCTAAGAAATTTACTAAACCAAATAAAATATTTTTACAAACAGATTAAGTAAATATTACAACCAAACCTACTTTTGGACCGCTTTCCTTACGTTATCAAGGTATTCAGGCGTTTTTTGCTTCTTCACTCTTGTAACAATTCTTTTTGCGTAAAATTATCCAATTGATTGACGGTCATATAATCAGGGTACCGGGTAGAAACAATATAAAGATAGTCTATTTTTACACTTGGAGGAAACATATTATGTTTGGAAATACAGAATTAGGAATCGACTTAGGCACGGCAAATATTCTTGTTTATAGCAAAACAAAAGGTATTATCTTTAATGAACCTTCCGTCGTAGCGATTAATACAAAAACGAATGAAGTACTAGCCGTCGGACATGACGCTAAGCATATGATTGGAAAAACCCCTGCACACGTTCAAGCAATCCGTCCGTTGAGAAATGGAGTAATAGCAAATTTCCAGGTTACTACCGAAATGATAAAATTAATTATGAAAAGAGTCGGCAAAATAGTAGGCTTTAATTTTAGAAAACCGGACCTTGTCATTTGTACCCCGTCAGGAGCAACATCAGTCGAGAGAAGAGCAATTGAAGACGCCTTTAAAGTAGCAGGAGCTAGAAGTGTCACATTGATCGAAGAAACACTTGCTTCTGCAATAGGAGCAGATCTTCCTGTCGATGAACCAATTGCAAATGCTGTGATTGATATTGGTGGAGGAACGACAGAAGTAGCAATCCTCTCCTACGGGGGCGTAGTTGACTGTAATTCCATTAGAGTAGGCGGAGACCAAATGGATGAGGACATCATTCAATTCGTTAGAAAAAAGTACAATGTTTTGATTGGCGAAAGAACCGCTGAAGAAATCAAAAAAGAAATAGGTTATGCACTAGTCGATCATGAGGAACAATTCATCGACATTCGAGGTCGTGATTTAGTTTCCGGATTACCTAAAACCATTACCTTGTCTTCTTATGAAATTCAAGGAGCGCTTAAAGAATCATTATTAAATATACTCGATACAGCCAAGACAGCTTTAGAAAATTGTCCACCAGAACTAAGTGGTGACATCGTCGATCGCGGAATCGTCCTAACCGGAGGAGGAGCATTAATTAACGGGATACAAGAATGGTTTCAAAAAGAAATCATCGTCCCCATTCACATTGCACCGAACCCACTAGAATCAGTGGCAATCGGAACAGGAAAATCCCTATCCATCATAACCAGACTACAAAAAGCCATAAAGTAACAAGAAAAGCGAAAGTGGCTCGCTTTGAGGCGGCAGGCAAATGAAGAGCTCGTAGGTGATGCCTGCATCACTGGAGAGTTATTCATTTGACCCGAGCCTCAGAGCCACTGTAGCTGAATCACGAAAAGCAGAAGTGGCTCGCCCAGCAGCGGCGGGCAAATGTTATCCAACGGAGAAGGTCCTGACCTTTGGAGTTGGATGTTATTTGTCCCATAGCTGCTAGCCACTGCAGCTGGATCATGAAAAGCAGAAGTGGCTGCCCAGGGACGGCAGACATCTGGCAGTACACGCAGTGAAGCCTGCTCATTTAAGCCGCCATAGAACCAGTTTATACCAGGTAACGAGGAGAAACAGAAACAAAAGTAATAACAACGCAAATCGAGTATGTAATCGCCAAGATTATATACTCGATTTTTTATTATTGCACTAAGTTCAAAAATTTATGGAAGAGAGCCGTAAAGAAAATAAGCTAATTGCCAGAAAAACATTCGAAATGATTCGAACAAATCACCCGAAGTCATTCTAATTCAATATTTAGGTTCTTATGCGAAAAGCAACTTTCTTTTTGCACACAGCCTTTTTAAAAACAGATTTCGTAGTTATTATAGACATAAATATAATGATCACTTCGTAACAGTATTTATTTTCAAAAATGAGTATGCCGTTAGCTCAGAAAGACTCACTGTTTCAGTTGATATAAGATTCTCTTCCTGACTTGCAATATCGTTGAACTTTCAATTTCAAACTAGGTTATAGATTTCCGCTCCAGGCACTCGCTTTCCGCGGGGCGGGCGGTGAGCCTCCATGGAAGGTTCCGTTCCAGTGGGTACGGAACCCGGGTGCCGTTCCAGTAGGTACGGCACCTGGGTCTCACCTGTCCCGCTAATCCCGCAGGACATTGAAAGAGCATCTAGAATTCACATCGCACGAAGGAAATGACACGTCATTTTCGAGGAGTCGAGTGCCTTCCGCTCCAATTTTTTAAGTATACAAATTAGTAAAGGCTTATATAAGGTCCTAGTTCTCGTAGATTTTCATTCGCATTAAGTCCATAGGTTGAAAGAAATAGACTATCCATCGGTCTCTTAAAGGGGGGATGTACAATCAAAGTTTTACTTCTTTCAATTCATATTCAGAAGGATCATACTTTCCTTTCTCACAAGTAACTCAAACCTATCTTACTTGAGTCTTGGTAACATTGTCAGCAGTATCTATCAAAATAACGAATCGCTTCCTGAAGTAAATCATAGAAATAATTGAATTTGTCTTCTTTTTTGAACAAAGTTAATCCAATTGGAGTCATGTACCATTTCTGTGAATGATGGTGCAGCTATCGGATTTCCATTTCGATTCCAAGTGTGACTTGATAAGTGTTTTTTAGCTGTGCTAACGGATTCACTACAAGTTCGATAAAATGAAAAACTTTTATTAAAGCGATTAAATAAACTTGTTCATAGTAAACTTCTTCAAGTACTAGACTAGCATTGCTTTCGTCAACAATCTGGACATCTTTTTGGACATCCTTACAAAATTCTGAGCAAAAGGGATACTCATTTTTTCAAATAAAAAAAATTTCAGGCTTCACTTCACCAATCCGTCATTCATTTTAACAATACAATCAGCATAAGAATACATTTCTTCGTCATGCGTTACCATCAATGTTGTTATGTTCAATGTTTTGGTTAAATTTTGGATTAATTTCATAATCTCTTTAGATTTCTTTGAGTCTAAGCTTGCAGTCGGTTCATCTGCAAATAACATTTTGGGTTTATGAATGATTGCTCGAGCAATCGCAACACGCTGCTTCTCCCCACCAGACAAGGAAGATGGGTAGGAATCTTTTCGGTGCCACATACCGATTGATTTTAGAAGATTGACAATTTCTATTCTTTGCTCACTTTTCTTTAATTTTGAATCAGAGACATCAAACATGAGCATCAGTTGTTCTTCTACTGTGAGAAAAGGAACGAGATGCGCAGACTGAAACACGAAACCGAAATCACTTGCTCTTATTTTACGTACTTGCTCTTGACTCATTGCAGTCAAATTTTTTCCTTCGAATCGTATTTCTCCGTCTGATGCAGATTGAAGTCCTGCTGCAATTGTCAGAAGCGTACTTTTACCTGAGCCAGAAGCACCCACTAACGCTATGATTTCTCCTTTTTCAAAAGAAAGATTAACTCCCTTCAATACCTCTTCCTTCACGTTACCATTGGTAAACGTTTTTCTAATTTCTTTAATGGTAAAAATTGACATGTTAAACCTCTCCTTGTTGAATCGCTTTCAACGGTTCAACCTTTTTGATTTGGATACCTGAAAATGTTGCCCCTATAAATCCAATAATTAGGAAGACAATTGACAAGCGGATAGATGATTCAACTGTTAAACTGAAAGGCATTCCTTCAGGTGCAATCACATTAAAACCTTGACTGAAGGCAATAGATAAACCAAGTGAAATGATAGAAATAATAAACATTTGAATCCACATCATTTTGAACAGAGCACTCGTTTTTACACCTATTGCTTTTAGAATGCCATACAACCCAATTTTTTGAACATTCAACATGTAGAAGAAGATAGCAAACAACATCCCGCTAATAACTACTAAAAACCACACAATCATATTTAGGGACAATTGCTCAGCATTGTAACTAGGAATGGTATTAAGAAACTGTTTATCCGAGAAAGACTCTAATCCTGTAACAGCTGGAACTTCATTCCCTTCAGGAACAAAAACCATTTGCATTTCATTCACCCTATACATTTCTTTGTAGTTCTCTATGTTGATAAAAGCGACAGGTGCATGGCTGTATTTTTTTTGATCAACAAAACCTTTGACAGTAAACTCACCACTCAATTGGTTGTTCGTTAAAGTATCTCCGACTTTAATACCTGCGTCTGCCAATGAGCGATTCAGTATGATTTCCCCATCTTTGACATCTTTGAATAATTTTGAATCGGTTGAACTGACAAAAGCGACGCTTCGTTGTTTGTCGTAACCATCATTCAAAAAGCCCATTTGAATGGAGAGCGCTACTGCATCCTTATGTTCGGTCAACATTTTGTCTTGGACATTACGCTCTATTCTGGACAAATTGTACGTTCCATCTGCATCGGCATTCAGATAAAATTGACCATCTGGAAAATCTTTAATCAACCCAGCATTATCTTGTGATAACCCATTCGCCAACCCCGAAATAATAAACGTTAGAAAACTAATGAGAAAAATGATTGAACCAAGTATCATAAATCTTAGTTTACTCTTCCTAATTTCTTTCAATGCCATGTTCATAAAGATTCCTCCGTTTTTGATATCTTAATTCAATACAGCTTGAGTGAACGCAAGATGCACAAAAAATTATATTTTTGTTTGTTGTTTAGGTTATTTAACTACGTATCGAACCATGTTTCTTTCAAACGGTTCATCAAATTTGGAACCAAAAACATCCCCGCCAAATGGCTGCAATTAAAAATGCTCACAACCCTAGAATAGGCTGTGAACATGAACGGAAGGTTAACTTTCCTTTACAATATAGGAATTTTTACTTGAACGGTGGTATATTCAGCGAGGACACTTGAAATTTCAACGGTTCCCTTATGTAAATCAATGACTTCTTTAACAATGGAGAGGCCTAATCCAGATCCCTTTACTGAGCGCGTACGTGCCTGATCAGCTCGGTAAAATCGTTCAAATGCGTGCTTAGTATCCATTACTGACATGCCGACACCTTCATCTTGGATATTCAAAATCATATATTCAGAGGTGGATGTCATCCGAACTTCAATTAATCCACCATGATCACTGTATTTAATAGCGTTGGTCAGTAGATTCTCCCAAACCGTTTGAAGAAGAACCGCATTTCCTTTAAGGCATATAGGTTCCAACTGAACCGAAATTCCAATATCCTTTTCATCGAATGCATAACGAAGGTGGGAAAGAGTGTCCCGCAACTGTTGATCGATAAAGACTTCATCAACAAGATCGGCTGATTCCGCGTCAAAAGATGCCAAAGTTAACAATTGTTTAGTCAGTAATGACATGCGGGTTGTTTCTTCTTGAATAACGCTGGAATACTTCACTTTTTCTTTCTCACTGATGTCGTTTTTCTGAAGTAAAGGCAAATAGATACGTATCGTATGGAGCGGCGACTGGATATCGTGTGAAACGTTATGAACAAACTCTTTACGCTTTAGAATGGAGCGCTCAATTTGAGCCCGCATTTTTAAAAACTGATCAGCTAAACGACCAATTTCATCCTTTCTATTAATAGATAGCGGAACATCGAACGTTTCATCTCCCATCTTCTCTGTTGCTTCTGTCAATTTTGTAATCGGTTGAATCAACAGGCGTGCAACTATCAACATACCGATAAAGCTTAAGATAATAATACCCACAGCTAGTCCGCCAAATAATAGATGGAGCTCTTGGAAAAGAAGTTTAATATTCGGACGCAAAAAGAGAGCATTTCGCTCACCATCAATTTCTATAGGCACACCTACTGTATTCTTTAATTCATTCGAAAAAAAACCAGTGACAAAGGTTTCTAACGGAAAATCACGGATTCCATTAAAAATCTTCCCATTTAGTACTCGTTGAACGTTCGAATCACTGATCGTCTCATCACGGAATTCCCCTCCATACCGGTTCACATTATCACCATCTGTAATGTAAAGTTGATAGCCCGCCCCACCAAGCAGATTAAGGGTTTCTTCAACTTGAATTGACTCTTTTCCATCTAAGTATTTGGCGAAAGAAATAGCGATGGCCATGTTTTTTTCGTTATTTTCAACTTTCAAATATTGATGATAATAGGTATTCATTGTGAAAAAGGCTATCATACTGCTGACTAACATTGTCGCAAAAGTAAACCAAATAAACTTGACATAAAGACTCATTTGACCACCTCAATTTTGTAGCCAACACCCCTTATAGTTCTAATTTGTACATCTGGGGCGAATCGTTGTAAGCGTTGCCTTAGTCGTTTAATATGAACATTCACAGTTTGTTCAAGTCCTTGAAAATCAATTCCCCAAATGCGTTCGATTATTAATTCCCTGCTAAGCACTTGTCGGGGATTTGACGCAAGAAGTGACAACAGCTCAAACTCCTTTAGCGGGATCAGCAGAGTTCCTTTCGATGATCGCACTTCATAGCTTTTAAGGTCAATTACAAGAGAACCAATGGCTAATAAGTGGTCCTCTGGATGATTATACCGGCGCAAAACCGCTTTTATCCGGTACAATAGTTCTTTTGCCTCAAATGGTTTTACGATATAATCATCAGAACCAGCTAAGAAGCCACGCTCTTTGTCTTCAATATGATGCCGTGCTGTAAGCAAGATAACCGGTAGATTATTATGGGAACGTAGAATTTTTGTTAGTTCAAACCCATCGATGCCTGGCATCATAACATCTACTACTGCTAAATCCACCGATTCGGTTTCCAGAATCAATAAAGCTCTATCCCCAGATGTAGTTTCAATCACACTATAGCCTGATTGTCTAAGTTCCTTTCCCACAAAGTTCAACATATGGATATCATCATCAACTACTAATATCTTAAACAAATAAATCATCCTCTTTCCCTAAGCCTTACAGATTCTTTGGAATCAATCGTTTTGAACTCTCTTTTTATGGGCTCTGATCGCATGCTTTGTTGCTCTAGCATATAAAAAAGAGATTATCTCAGCTTGGTCACCATTTTATATTTTAACGGGGTTTATCATTGTTTGGAGTCTGCCATTCTTCAAAGGTTTATTCACCTTAGGAGGTCCATTGAACAGCACAACTCTGCTTTTCCCAATAATATTTATTAAACTCATGAAACGAGAACCACCAATGATTTTATGGATTAAAATGATCTGTGTTTTGTTTGAGTAAATTCAGAATTTGTAGGATTTTTTCACTTTCATTACCTACACCCTTCCTAATTATACCCGAACGGAAGTAAATGTACGAACGTTTGTTTCGGCTTGTGTGTTGAACATTTGAGATGGCAAAGTCCTTCCTTTGTTCGAGGCGAGAATACCCCACTTACTCAATGGGCTTCGCCCTCCTCATTCCTTGAAGGTAAAGGTATTCTCGCCTATCTTAGATAAAAACTTACAACAAGAAATCATTAAATAGA
Organism: Bacillus sp. 2205SS5-2; assembly: GCF_037024155.1. NCBI lineage: Bacteria > Bacillati > Bacillota > Bacilli > Caryophanales > Bacillaceae > Bacillus > Bacillus spongicola. The sequence goes on along the minus strand of NZ_JAYKTS010000012.1, from coordinate 22,190 downwards.
AATCAACAATGAAGTAGAGGATTTAGTCAAAAATCAGATGAAATAGTCACAATGGATACGCAAAGAGCCTTCTAAAGCATCAATAAGAGAGAGGGGTTCACTACGCTACTAGAGACCGGTAAAGAATTTTCAGTTTCAATTTTCACTGTCTGCATTATTTTAGGATTTTCCTTTATTGCTAACTATTCAGGAATATCACCTTATCTAGGTCTAGTCCTTGTTAAAACGGGTGTCTTATTTCCCTCTGTTTCTCCCATTCTTGGCTTGGTAGAAGTATTTTTCACTCGATCTGTTGTTTCAAACAATGCCCTATTTGAAAATTTACAACCTGTCACTGAAAGTCAGATTGGCATGGGTTCTTCCTTATTAATCGCCTCTAATTCTAGTGGTGGCGTCCGTCGTCGCTAAGCTTATCTCACCTCAATTGGTTGCCGTTGTGACTACGGCCGTTCAAAAATGGGGTCAGTAGTTGCCTTGTTTAAAATGACGATTAAATATAGCATGGTCTTTCTTTTATATTTCAGTGTGGTTACGTACATATTATCATTATTATTTGTAAAATTATCCCTTTAACTACATCCTATCAGCTATAAAAGGGGTTTGATTGTTATGTTAGAACTAAATTGACTAGTATGAGTATGAAAGTTTAGATTTTTTGGAAGAGTAATAATACAGCACAATCTAATTTAAGTAGGTGAATCAATGAAGGCGAAACAGTTAGAGGAAATGTTTGATTATTATGGTTACGATGATTTATATCAGCGCTTAAAATATCCCATATCCATAAGCGGAATTCTTGAGGAAGTAGAGGAAGATCAATTAGAAGATTTTTTTCAGGAGTTCTCCTTCGATGAACGGCCCCTTTTCTTTGATGAATTTAAATATTGGATTTCTCTCTTTTTAATGTATCGGAAGAACTTCCATCCTGAAATGCTTGATAATGATCATCATTAAACACAGTTTTCTCAAGGCTGTTGTCGCAAAGCTTGTTGCTTTTCGAACCAGTCTATAAACGGTGACATAGCTGTTGGATTAAAACAAAGTTTAATTGTTTTGAAGAAAGTCGTACCGTTTATAAAAAAGATGCGATGTCTTGAAAAAAGTTAAACCGTTTTAGAAGGTGAACATTTAAGCAAACTTTGCTGTATGAAGATATATGAAAATTTTTGATTCAACTTTTTTATAAAAATTGTACACTAATTCACAATAAAAGAAGCCATTTTGATCAATCTTTTTTCAAATTGGCTTCTTTTTGTTAGCGATATTATTAAGGTTTATTAGTTGTTTTGATCAAACTTTATTCCAAACCAACAATAGCTTTGTTTCGGGTATCATTTACGAAACGCCCTAGTCCTAGCCACTGCAGCTAGATCTGTCTATTTTTGATGGAAATAAACTGTGAAATGGGCGATTTAATCAAAAATCAGATGAAATAGCCAAATGTGTACGAAAAGAGCCTTTCTCAAAGATTATTGTTCTTTCCGCAGGTTTACACCGCAGTAAAAATCTTTGAGAGTAACTTGTCTCATATTCCAGAACGGAATCACTGAAAAAATGAAAGATTCCCTTGATGAGTGAATGAAACCGCAACAATGTATACGTAAAAATCCTAGAAGCTCGGCAGTTACAATGAGAGCGCTGAAAAAGTACCATTATTGAGAAAAAGAAGCCCGGAACCTACTATATATTGGTTTTTGGCTTTTTTGTTTTTTCTATTTTGATAGAAATCCCCAGAAAAAAAGGGACGTTTTCATTACCCTTAGCATAAAGTCCGTAGGTTTGTACTTTGGACTTGAAAAATTATGCTACACAAAGATAAGTGTGTAAGATTTTTTTATCCTTTAGCAAATGCGCCCATTCTCAGATTGACCCCATCTTCTTGGTAGGCTTTTAAGCAAGTAACCATATGAACCCATCCTGTTGTCTGTTGTCCATACCTTTGGATTCCTTGCTCATTTGCCTCCCAACCACTTTCTTCAATGGTTACAATTGTTTCAGAATTTCCATCTCTTGTAAACGAAATGTGTACGGTTGTCTCCACGCCGCTTGCGGACCATTGAAAAGAAATTACTTTATTTTTTTCAACCTTTTGAACGTTTATTTTATGTTCAGCGTTAAAATCCGCCCAAGTCCAGGTAACCGGCTTGCCCTCATCTAAACGAGCTGTTCCAGAAGTAATAAAGTACCTCGACATTTTTTTTGGATCAACGATACTCTCATATACTTCTTCTATTGGTTTAAGAATTCTCATTTCCACGTGTGCTTGAAGCTTCATTCTCTCCACGCTCCCTTAAAATAGTTTTTCTTGATAATAATAGTTGGTTGCTTGCCAAGTATTATCGTACTCTTTATGAAACACATGAGTCGTTGCAGGTGAAACAGGTGGAATAAGCCATGACCAATCACCAGTTAATTCACGGTTTTCTTTCATCTCATTTTGTTCAAATTTACGAAATTGACCCGCAGCAGTATGGTGATCGACAATACTAACTCCTGCTTCTTTAAACGAAAAAAGAACAGCTATATTTAGTTCAACAAGTGCTTTGTCTTTCCACAACGTCCATTGCTTTGAGGTGTCTAAGTTCATACAACTCGCTATTTTCGGTAATAGATTGTAACGGTTTTCATCAGCTAGATTTCTTGCTCCTATCTCTGTTTCCATATACCAACCGTTAAACGGAGCAGCCGTATAGTGTATCCCCCCAATTTCTAAGCGCATATCCGAAATAATGGGGACACCGTACCACTTTAACCCGAGATCCTGAAACCAAGAAAATTCAGGATGTGACAAAGTAACTTCCAACGCAAGCTGCTTCGGTGCCTCTCGCCAAGCCAGTGGTTGTTCATCTGTTCCAATCACCCAAGGTAAGAGATCAAAGGACGTTTTTTCGCCCTTCCAGCCAAGTTCTTCACACATTTTTGTGAACGTCATCGACGACGAATCTCCAATGATACTATCGTCAGTTGTGTAACCTGCATAACGTAATAATTGATGATTCCAAATCCTCACATCCTTCTTACCATTTGTTGATGGGCGAAAGATTGTGATAGTGGGGCGAATCTTCCCATCGTTTCCAGCAAATCGAATATGTCTCTCCAAAGCAGCAAATATTTCGTCAGCTTCGGTAGCATCTCTTTCATCAAACACATGGAGTGAATTCCAAAACAATCGGCCGATACAGCGATTACTATTCCGCCAGGCCACTTTTGCTCCGTGCTCAAGCTCCTCGAATGTATGAACATATGTATTTGTTTCGTTAATTTCTTCTTGAATATCTTGCAACCTTGAAGCTATATCCTCTTTCTTGTTCAACTCTGTATAACATAATGTAATAAATTCTTCAGCTTGTTCAAACAGTGCTCTTGCCACTTTAATCTTCCTTTCAATGAAAACTAGATGTTTCTAGCATAATGCATATCAGCTAAGTTTTCATAATCTTAATGATTTTTTTCTGCATTCTTTTAAGAGGCCATGGCTTCTAATTCAGGTGTTGATAGAATGATAGACATTTCCATGTTTTCTCATTTCCTTATACATAAAAGAAAAAGATCACTCCCCCAGAGTGATCTTTCCTGACAAACTTTATTCTACATCATGATTTTGTTTCGACTCTTTCAAATCATGGGTAAGTTGATCAATGCTTTGGCGCACATTTCCTTTTCCTGACAGATTCTCTAAAAGCTCTCTTACATCAATTCCAGAAGAGGCTTTTAACGTTTCTTGCATTGTAGACATAAGGTTTGTTGCATATCCGGTTACCTTGTTTGCTCCGCCACTTGAACTGTCACTTCCTGTATCAACAACCGTAATTTTATCGATATTGGCAAGAGGACTCGCAACTTGTTTCGCATACTCTGGAAGCATTTTCAAGACCATATCTAGTACGGCAGCTTCTCCGAATTGCTCGTATGCTTCAGCAATTTTCCGTTTTGCTTCCGCTTCAGCTAAACCTTTTAAGCGAATAATATCAGCATCTGTTTCCCCTTGCGCACGCTCAGCATCGGCTTTGGCGACCCCATCAATTCGAACACGTTCTGCTTCCGCTGTCGCCATCGCTTCAATGCGGTATTTATTGGCATCGGCTTCCGCCATTTCTCTCGCTTTATTCGCAGCAGCGGCTTGTTCGACGGAATAACGATCGGCGTCTGCTTTTTTCTTAACTTCGGAATCATACTGGCGTTCACGACGTAAGATCTCTTTTTCTTCCAGTTCGATTTGCTTTTGACGCTCAATAATACGGATTTGCATCTCTTGCTCAGTTACTTCTTGTTTCGAACGAGCCGTTTCTAGGTCATATGCTTGGTCGGCTCTTGCTTTCGCTTTATCTTGTTCTTGGCGATACTCGGCAATTTTCATTTTATTCGATTTCTCTGCTTCGGCAATTTCGGTTGCACGTTCTAATTCTGCTTTTTGTGCATCTTTACTTGCTTCGGCACGCTTAATACGGGTTTCTTTTTCTGCTTCAGCAGTCGCTATATCCGCATCACGTTTCACTTGAGCAATTCGTGGCTTCCCTAACGAATCTAAATAGCCGTTTTTATCACGAACATCTTTGATGGTAAAAGAAACAATAATCAAGCCCATTTTCGCTAAATCCTGAGAGGCTACTCGTTGTACTTCTTGAGAAAATTTATCGCGATTTTTATAGATCTCTTCTACGGTCATGCTTCCTAAAATCGAGCGTAAATGACCTTCAAGTACTTCACGTGCTTCATTTTCACGATCTTCTTTAGGCTTACCTAAAAATTGCTCGGCGGCAGTCGCAATTTCTGAGATTGACCCACCAATCTTGATAATAGCTGTTCCATCCGCCATCACAGGTACACCTTGTTCTGTGTAGACTTCTGGTGTCGTAACTTCTAATTTACTTGATAACAAGCTAAGAGGCTCTGCTTGTTGAAACACTGGAAGAAGAAACGTACCTCCTCCGCGAATGATTTTTATTTTATTTCCAGATTCATCAATATGAACATTTTTGCTCCCAAGATAACTTCCTGTCACAATCAAGGCTTCATCTGGCCCAGCTGTACGGTATTTGGATACAAATACACCAATGAGAGCTAACAATAAAAAGACAACAATTCCTATTACAATATAAAGTTCGATCATATAAATTCCCCTATCCTAATAATTGTTCTGTATCATGTGGTACTACATAAAGCACACCTTTTTTTATATCAATCACTAAAACTTTCGAACCTTCACGGATTCCTTCATTATCAAAACTAGCGGCTGGTTTTGAGATAACCCCACTGACTCCATCTAAAATCACTTCTCCAAATCCATCTTCTGGAACTGAAATAATGACCTTACCGACTCTTCCTTTCAACGACTCTTCGGTGTAAACCAACGATCCTTCTGCCGAAGAAAGTGGAATTAAGATGAATACATTTAATAACGTAGTAAACAGTAGACCCAGTGCCAGGGAAATAACGATAATAATCAGGCTATTGAAACTAGTCAACAACTCAAATAAATAACCACTTGCCGAGAAAAATGTTAGAAAGGATAACACCAGCGTAGGGTTTAAGAAATCAAACGTACCGAAAATCCCATCTAACATATCGCCAAACAAAATATAAAGTAGTGTGAAACTACCTGAAATAATCAAGATTGTTAAATATATAGATTGTAATGAAGTGCCGAAAACCTCCATTGATTCTCACCCTTTATGGCTATTGATTTAATTGATCTTTTAAACGTTGTAGCTCTATGTCGATTTCACTTTCGCCACCTAAATCTTTTAATTCCTGTTCTAAGGACTTATTCATCGTTTGCAGTTCCTCTGTCGTATCGGCAAGTGCTTCGGATTGAAGTACTTTTTCTTCCATGCGTTGAAATCCTTTTCTAGCACTCATTGTATTACTGGTCGATAAGCTACGATTAATACTTGTTTTTGATTTAGCGGCTTGCGCTCTGGATTTCAAACTGTCTCGTTTTAGTTCCAGTTCACGCCATTCCGCTTTCATTACTTTTAATTTATCTTTTAAATCGACGACGAGTTGAGCTGTTTTCTGATGAATAGAGATTAACTGGTCTAATTCTTCTAACACATGCTTTTTGTCTTGAAGTGCACGCTTTGCTAAGTCTTCACGGTTACTTTTTAAGGCTTCAATTGCTTGACTTTCTCTTTTTTCTGTTAATAATTTAGCTTCTTCAATTTTCCGACTCAATAATTTTTCTTCTGCCATCATTTTTGCTGTAGCTTTTTCTGCCTCGACAATTTCCTGATTCATTTCGCGCAGATATTGCTCAATCATCACGACTGGATCTTCTGCTTTATCAATTATTGAATGGAGCTCCGCACTAACAACGGTTTTGACACGTTTAAATAATTCAAACAAGGTAATTCTCCTCTCTCATTCTCTTTATTTTGATACTTTATTTACGAACAGGAAGACAGAAAGATTCACTAATTCAAAAAATATTTTCTTCTTGGCGATACAGATTTTCATGATTTATGACGTAGACGACTTCGTGCACAAAGTCGAATTGAAGCTCCCAAGCCCAGGAAAGATTTAATCAAAAATATGATGAAATAGCCACAAGTTATACGAAATGAGCCTTTGATAAAGTTCTTAGCCTTGTCCGTGCGTGTACCAATGTTCAAATACATTTTTCACCTTATCCACTCCTTTTTTCCCTATGTATTCACTACAAGTATACAGAATTCCATCCACTATTTTACAACTTTTTAAAAACTCCACTCAATTTTCATTTTTTGTATAGATATCCGTTCCCCGTCAAATGGTAAATACCTTTAGTCAACAGTAGAAAACGAGCTTATTAGAATAAGCTCGTTTCTGATAAGTTTGTAGTTTTATGAAGGCTCTTTTCGCATACTTTGTTGTTCTAGCATACGAAAACGGATGGAAACACGCTATTCTTCCCTCATTTCGTGTTAAAAAAGTTGCGAAAAGATGCCCGAAGTCAATCCCCATCATAATAGGAGGGCTCATTCGAAAAACCGCAATCTTTGCGAAAACAGCCTTTATGAAAGATTCTCTTAGTAAAAGGATAATCTTTTTACAGTAATCGTTCCCACTGCTGATAAAGTGCATCTCGATGCTTTTCTTTTTCCTGTTTCTCTTCATGAAGCGATTGCAATAGTTGGACGTCCGTTAGAGTGGTCATTTGGTTTTCTAATTGTGTAATCGCTGTTTCCATCTCTAGCAGCTCTTGTTCAATTTCTTCAATTTGTTTCGTTGACGTTTTTTCTTTATTCTCGCTCTTTACGACTGTACTTTCTGACAGTTTTACTGCTTTGGATTCTTCTTCTCGAGGACGAACCACAGCAAGCTTTGTTCTTGCCCAAGAATACGGTCCAGCAAATTGGTACAGCTTTCGATCTTCAATCCAGTACGTTCTCTGAAACAGTTTATTTAAGAAGTAGCGGTCATGGGATACAGCTAAAATAGTTCCTGGAAAATTCTCAAGAGCTTCTTCTAATACCTCTCTTGATTCAATATCAAGATGATTCGTCGGTTCATCTAAAAGGAGTAAGTTCAGATCTTGATACATCAGCTGGGCAAGACGTAATCTCATTTTCTCTCCCCCGCTTAAACCCGATACCTTTCGAAAAACAGCCGGGCCATAAAATAAAAAGCGGGCTAAAATATGTCTAGCTTCCCCTTCAGTAACGGGAACTTCTTCTCGAAACACATCAATTAGTTTCCTGTCACTATCAAAATTAGAATGCTGTGATAAATAGCCAACCTTCACGCTACTTCCAAGTCTCACCTTACCGGTAGTAGGCTGCTCTTCATCCAAAAGCATTTTAATGATCGTCGATTTCCCAGACCCATTTCCCCCAACAATAGCGGTCCGTTCTCCATATTGAACCAACATATCCGCCTCATGAAACAAGAGCCTGTCTCCAAATGATTTTGCGACGTTTTCAAGTACGACCACATCTTTCCCGCTACGGTCTTTTTGTTGAAATTTAAGATCGATTTTTTTAGCATCTATGATCGGCTTCTTTAGTTTTTCCATTCTTTCTAACGCCTTTTCCATACTTTTGGCTCGACGAAATAATTTTTCACTCGGTGGATTTGCTTGGCTAGCCCATTCCCGCAATTTCTTAATCGTTTCCTTCATTTTTTTTATCTTCTTTTGCTGTTCTTGATAATGATGAAATTCATGCATTAATTTTTCTTCTTTCTCTTGGACATATTTTGTGTAATTTGTATGGTACACATGAATTTCCCCGTCTTCGAGATCCATTATTTTGGTCGCTACTTCATCAATAAAATAGCGATCATGGGATATCAACACCACCGTTCCTTTATAGTCACGAAGAAATTCTTCGAGCCACTCCACAGCATGGACATCTAAATGATTTGTTGGCTCATCTAATAATAGAAGATCTGGTTCTTTCAGGAGTATTAACGCTAAACAAATTTTGGTCTGCTCTCCCCCGCTTAAAGAATGAAAAGACTTATCTAGTAAGTCCTGAATATTTAATCCATTCGTTACTCTTGCAATACTAGCTTCGATTCCATAGCCACCTCGAATCGTATATTGTTCTTGCATCTGACCGTAATTCTGCAGCATATGATCAATATTCTCAGGGTTATTACTCATTTCCTGTTCAACAGCTTTCATTTGTCGTTCCATTTCCTTTAACTCAGAAAAAGCGGTTTCTAAAACTTCTAGTCCGGTCATATTTGTCGGATAGGTTGGAATTTGAGCCAAATATCCAATTTGTGCTCCTTTTTGTAGGGAAATATATCCAATATCTGGATGATATTGTTTAGCAATCAATTTGAATAAAGTCGTTTTACCTGTCCCGTTTCTACCTACTAAACCAATTCGGTCTCCTTCATGAATTTCAAGAGATATATTTTCAAAGAGGATATTTCCTCCGTACATTTTACTAATTGCATGCACACCACATAGTATCATCGTTAATTCTTCCTTTCTTATCCTTTGTAATTAACTCATCTTGAAATGGTCATAAACACTCATTTCCGCCCTTAAATGTGTTGAACATAGTAAGAAAAGATGCCCCAAAACCACCTAAATAAAAAAGAGCCACAGGAAAGAAATACTTTCCCGTGACTCTTATAAGGAATATAAGGGGGTAAAGAGAGTTTCTAACAGGTTGGTCTCACTATGAAATTGTTGAAAAAGGGCAGACTCATCCCCTCAACAATGTTCACATGAAAAATCGCACGACAAATATGGATGTATGCCAAGAATTGTGTGCGTAGTCCAACATGTTTCATCTCTTTTCCCCTCCTTTAACGACAGAATATATGGATATTATATAATTTTCTAATAACTTTGTGCAAGTTTTTTTGAATTTTTCTCTACTTAATGCTCCTTATTGTCCAATAATTGATCAATATCAATATAGTGTATAGGGCATTTCCAAGGTTCTTGTGCCAATTCTACAGTGTCCTCTAATACTTGATCGATGTCCATTGTACTATGCCTCCCCTATTTTTAGTCGCTTCGCTAAATCACTATCTACCATAGCATTCGCCTTTACAACTTAAGTTATGGGGGTTGCATACCCTTTCTTACAGATATCTCAAGCCAAACTAGCAAAACTGACATCACTATCATCTGGTTATTAACCCATATAAAAGTCCCATTGCCGCAAATCGCAACAGTGGGATTTTTTGTTTCCCTTATCGATTATCAATCGTTTCAGGATATAAATCGTGATTCATTAAGCGATAAGATGCCATCTCTTCATACTTCGTGCCTGGTTTTCCATAATTCGTATAAGGATCGATCGAGATTCCACCACGCGGCGTAAATTTCCCCCACACTTCAATATAGCGAGGGTCCATTAGCTCAATCAAATCGTTCATAATGATATTCATGCAATCCTCGTGGAAATCGCCATGATTTCGAAAACTAAATAAATAGAGCTTTAATGATTTACTTTCTACCATTTTTTGATTAGGAATATAACTAATATAAATCGTCGCGAAATCAGGTTGGTTGGTTTTCGGACATAAAGAAGTAAATTCCGGACAATTAAATTTAACAAAATAATCGCGATTTGGATGTTTATTATCAAATGATTCTAGAACCTCTGGAGCATATTCAAATGAATAGTTTGTTCCTTGATTGCCTAGTAATGTAACTCCATCTAATTCTTCTTCTTTTCTTCCACTCATGTCATTTCCTCCTAAGAAGCCTAAGAAGACAGGTCGGTTTCACTACTCTTAACTAAAGCTGAATCAATGTATTCAGACTCATAGTTTTTTATAGAGGGTTATTGCTATGAACCTCTCCCATCAATAGGCGGGTATTCTTTTCACATGTATTAATACTAGAAAAACCTTAACTAGATGTCAATAGGCTAGTACTGGCAACTGAATGAATTTCATGCAACCTCAACAATTACTAGTTATCCTAATCAAGATAATTCTGCAGGTAGCGTTTGAATAGTATTTAAGAACATTTTTTGTGATTTTCGGGTATCTAAATTTGGACACTGCAGCAAGAGTGTGTAATATATATATAGTAGGAATAATTCCAAAAACACTTAATTATGAGGTGAAGCGATGTCTATCTTATCTGAAATACTTGATTATAATAAAATGTTTGTTGATGAAAAAAAATATGAATCTTTAATTACTACTAAATTCCCCGATAAAAAATTAGTTATCTTAACCTGCATGGATACACGCTTAGTCGAACTAGTCACACGTGCGATGAATATGAAAAACGGCGATGTCAAAATCGTTCGAAATGCAGGTGCGGTTGTGAATCATCCGTTTGGAAGTATTATGAGAAGTCTATTAGTTGCGGTCTATGAGCTTCAAGCAGATGAAATCCTTGTAATTGGTCATCATGACTGCGGGATGAGCAGTCTTGAAAGCGGAAGTATTATGAGCAAGATGACTAATAGAGGCATTTCCAAGGATACGTTTGATACATTACAATATGCCGGCATCGATTTGGAGGGGTGGCTTGCTGGTTTTTCCAGTGTAGAAGAAAGTGTTGTCCATAGTGTTGAGATGATACGGAACCATCCTTTGCTTACATCCACTGTTCCAGTTCATGGGTTAGTGATAGATCCTGGGACGGGGAAACTGGATACTGTCGTAAATGGCTATAATGTACAAGCAAAAGAGTAATTCTGAAAAAGCTAGAGCATGGAGAAATCTCCATGCTCTAGCTTTTTCCTATTGTATATTAATTTTTATCGGCTTTAGTTTATTTGGAGGCTCATTCAAACTTAAGGTCCCAAAGCCAACCATAATTGAATAGTTTCCCCTGTCAGCCTCGTCCTCTAGTTGAACTGGAAATTCGGATTGAAAATGCCAATTTTCTTTGTCTATTCGAACGGTTTCATCACTACGAATTGTACCATTTATTGATTTATTCATATCCAATTCGCCACCCTCATCGAATATGATATTCTCGGTTTGAATAAGCGAAATATGATCCGCAAAATTTTCGATAATATCCTCTCGAATTCTGTCTGGACTGACACCCTGTATATGATAATCGATACGGACCTTATTCTTGTCTTGTTCCACTTTGTTTACTTTAATTGTATAATCAAATCGATTACTTTTAACTAAAAACTCACCTTCCTGGTCTAATGTCAGGACCGTCGGCTGCTCAGTATGTCTAATTTCAGGATAGACGGTTAAATATTCCACCTCCTGATTTACTTCTTGATTGATCGTAAGGCGGTTCTCTTTCATCACACCTACTTCATTTTCCTGACTAGATAAAATATTTCCAGCGTGTTTCGTTATAACATTATTACGATCATCATAGATTTTAAAATCAATTTGATCATATTTAAGATCATTTGGATAGAATGTTGTGTAGTCTATGACTGTCGTTGCCTGTCCTTTAGATAACGTATTTACAGTTAATGAATATCCACCGGCTAGCTCATTCTCTGAATTTAACTGAACCGTTTCATATGGCAGACGCTCAAGGGGAATCTCAAACTGCCAGGTCCCTTTAATGCCTGTTATTCTGGTAAAGGTAACTGGAAGTGTGAATCTTTCTGGTAAAGTAGTCTCACTGCTAGACAATTCTATCGCTGCAATATACCCGTTCCCTTCTTGTTCTAACTGGCTATGACCACCTGACCATTGTTTCTGTTCCTTCCCATCAAATAGATGGAAACTGTAGCCGCTTTCTGGCTCTCTCTCACGATCAAAATCTAATGTAACATCTTCCCCTTCAACATTAAAAGAAAGGCCCACTTTATCCCCTTCATAATAAGCATCCATTATCGTAATATCCACACCATTATTTGAAGCTGTTTCATTCAAAGCCGTAACTAATTGTCTATTGGATAATTCAGCACCCAATTCAAGATTAAATTTCTCATAAATCGATCCAATAAATGGGACTGATGCTAAGACATTTGAAACAGGTGAGAAATATAGTCCAGATACTAAAAAAGCAGAGGCTGCAATAGACGTAATCCATGCATATTTTTTTATCGACTGTTTTTTCTTCGGCTTTTTTTCATTTTTTCCCTGTTCAATCCCTTTGCTAATAGCTTGAAATGCCTCTTGCTCCGGAAAATCAATTTCATTCATTTCATCATGAAAATAAGCTTTTTTCACTATTGTTCGCTCCTTCCAAAAGATCTTTCAACTGTAATTTTGCTCTGCGTAAATAGGTTTTTACCGTGTTTTCTGGTTTATTTACCGCCTCAGCAATCAAACGAATCGGGTAATCATGGTAGTAAAATAATATAATTACGGTTTGATAGTCTTGACTTAATGTAGAAATCGCTCGAATTAGATCCACCTTAGAGTCAATGTCAGGAGCTTTAGCCGCGGGTGCATGCTGCATGACCTTTTCATCACAGACCAGCTTTTTCTGTTTTTCTAACATATCAATGGCTGTTCGAATGAGGATCTTCGTTAACCAAGTTGAGAAGAACTCTGGATATTTGAGCTGTGCAATCGATATAAATGCTTTATAGATGGTTTCTTGCAATACATCTAACGCATCCTCCTTATTCCTTACATAAAGAAAAGCTGTTTTATATAGTTTTTCACTTTCATTTTTCACAAGGATTTCAAATGCTTTCTCGTCTCCCGTGATGGACTTTTTCACAAGCTCAAGCTGATTCAATGGAAAACCTCCTTTCACCTATTAGAGCTTCCATCTATTAAAAAAGTTTCAGAGCATATCTAGTATTATCATTTAGTACTTAACATCGTCCTATTTCTTATAGGTATTGGGGACAATGACCATTCATCGTCAAAGGATTCATTCTTGTACGAAAAGCCACAATCATTGCGAAAACAGCCTCGTATTAAAAGAACCTAAAAAAAGAACACATTGACGTGTTCCTCCACTAAATCCATGATAGATTATGATTATATCTCTTCACTTTTTAATGGCAAGAGGATTTCCATCTCTGGAGCATCACGATAAGGGTTATAGCCAATAGGATAGATTTCTACATGCTGAATATTATCTACTCTTGGTTGAAATCCTTGCTCCTCAACCCAGCGGTATAACTTTTTATAGCTACTCATCACATCTGTGCCTGAGTGCTGCATGCTCGCATACTGCATCTTGGGTACGATAATACTTTCCAGATCGATTTCCTCATCATCTTGAACAGCGTACCCCACATAATACGCAAAACCATTTTCATGATGATTGTTCGAAACGCCATATACTTCTCGGTTGATCTCGTCTTGCTTTAGATCACTTAATTTTGAAAATAATTCCTTAATCCCCCCTAATTGAGCTTCTTCAAATGTGCCTTCCCATTTAAATCCTATCACTTTAAATTCGTTTAACCGAGTCAATTCCATTTTAATCCACTCTCCTTCCAATTGATTTGTTTAGTCGTGACTTTCCCCTCTCCTCTTCTTTATTTCTGAACAGGTAGTAGAATTCCTTCCTAAAAACCGAAGCTCTTGACTGATTTTCTTTTCTTTAGACCGTTTTCACAAAGCTTTATTCGGATCCTTTGTTGTTATTGAATGAAAAAATGCTGGAGAACAGCTCTATTTATCAGAACGGCGACCGTAAAAAAAGAAAAGCGAGAATCTTTACAAAAGGCTCTTTTCGTATACATTGTGGCTATTTCATTTGATTTTTTATTAAATTGCCCATTTCACTGATGATTCCCGAAACAAAGCGATATCACCGTTTATAGACTGGTTCGAAAAACCACAAACTTTACCAAAATAACCTTGAGAAAACAACCTTTCACAAAGATTGTTGTTTGCCCGTTCACTCACCTATTTTGAGTTGGCCCACTTCTAGCCATTTCTTTGTACCATTAGAAGGTGATGTTGAATAAAATGTCCGATTTCCATTCCTAAATTCACTCTATAACAGCATTTAATCCAAAAAAAAACGATCGTTAAGCTCACTACACACCGCACCCGCCATTCATGCAAAAAGCAATGTTAATTCCAATATTGGTATAAACCTAATTTGGGTGGGTCAAACATCCTAATTTGGTGAGACTTAAATTTGCCTTTTCTCATACAAAAATCATTCCTAAATGCTAGTAATTTACGCTTATTTCCACACCTAACGATGGCCAATGTCGAGAAAGACACTTCATTTTTCTTTTCATCTTGTAACACGGGTTACTTTTATCCTAAGAATTATCGCTTATAATAGAATAAACATACTTCTACATAGAGAGGAATTACAAAATGAACACAAACCAGAGCTTAATCTCAAAAGCACAAGGAGTCATGAAAGAGCAAAAAATAATCATGGAAAATTTCTTAACAGATGCGGACTCCATTGTGAATCAGTCCCAAACATTAGCTAATCTTTCTGACCAAATTAAAGAACAAGTTAGCTTGGCTGCTACTAAATCAAACGAAGGTAAAATCATGGTCCATGAAACATTATCGGAAATAGGTGAAGTAGAATCAGAAGCAAGTCGATTACAACAACGAGTTCATTCTCTTGGATCTTTATCCCAATCGCTTATTACGATTATTTCATCTTTACAAAAAATTTCTTCGCAAACGAATTTACTCGCGCTAAATGCATCGATTGAGGCGGCAAGGGCAGGCGATGCCGGTAGAGGATTTAATGTCGTGGCCCAAGAGGTACGCAAACTATCCGAAGAGAGTACAAAAGCTACAAAACAAGCGGAAAAATCGATTGACGATATTCTAAAAGAAATCGGTGCTGTGGAACAAATCTCCACCGTTTCTGCTCAAAAATCTAAAAATAGTATTCAAAAAGCACAAGAAACGGTGGGTAAATTTGATGAAATTAGCGGGGCTATCGCCATTGTTGAATCGCAAAAAGAAGAGCTTGACACGCTCTCACACTCTTTAAAAGGCACGAGTAATCATGCTAAAACTTTAAGTGAAACCATTGCTAAAAATCGTGTTTGGATTGCTAAAGGATTAGACCAAGCAGAAGTTGAACATAATTAATTGTCCATAAAATGATGGGGGGCACAGTTAATAATACATGTGGTGCTGGACCGTACGTATTCACCACCGAACGCATCCCGTGCATACACACGACAGGAGCATTCATCATAAAAGTCCAGCCCGCAATGGCTGCAACTAATTTTTCATGAAAAACAAAATTGGGAAACAGCTTCAGAACTAAAAATAAAGCGATTATCGCGATCAAAACTAATTTCACAATCACCAGTGAAAGCTGAGCTTCTTCAGCATGAGAGAGAAATAGCGGAAATTGACGATAAATGACCATCGAAATATAGAAGTATAAACCAATCGTACCGATCTTCTGTGCTCTACTTGTAAGTAGCGACACTTTCTCTTGCTGGGCACTTCTGACCCAAATCCCGTAGCCAAAACCAATTATCATCGCAAGTACGAAGTCAAATAGAAATGGAATCTTGTCTTGAATCCAAACACTTTTCACGAAGACGATCCCTATCGAGATAAGAAGAAAGAGAAGGAATGTATATGCAGACTTCTTGCTTACACTTTTGTCAAACTTGTCCAACACGATTTCTTCTAATGCCCCCCTCAAATAGTGTCTCATCATCATTAGAATAATCGGCGTCAGATAAAAAATAATCACCATTTGAGTCGCACCAATATGAAGCACTGTACTTCGATCCTCTAAACCAATTATCCGTTGAACAAGTTCATCATTATAGGCAAAGAAAACCGGGTGAAAAAACCACGCCCATTCTGTTTGTTGTAAGATTCTTGACAAGAGACTGAAAAGGATGAGCAAAATGGAGCTATAAACCCAAAGCTTTCCCATTCGCTTCCAATGAAGCGATGTAAAGACTGTTCCCATTATAATCCCTAACGTCAACACGAATAACACAACGCTCACCCTCTCCACAAATGGAGAAAAAGAATACGTTGCACCAAATAAATTTTGGTACAACGTATTCCCTCCAATCAGGAAAAAAGTCGCTAGATAAGGGGTAGTAATAAAATAACGAGACAATGAAAATCGTGCTACAAAGCGATAGCTTATAAATAAAATACTACTTAAAATCGAAACCGTTATGAAAATCGACATGGAAGTGTACTCCTTAATATGGTTCTGCTAACCCGATTTTTTCGAGTTATCCCCCTCAACTCCGGGCTATTTTTATTTTTTTTAAGGCTCTTTTCTCATTCTTTGTTTCTCTAGTATATAAAGACGGATGGTAACACTGCTTTCTTCCATTCTTTCGGATTAATGATTATGCGAAAGCAACTTTTACAAGACTAACGGTGAAATCGAGCAATGATACATACCGAATCAAGTATTTTTATCTCCACTCATATTCTAAAGACTTATTGCTAATACTTCTGTAATCAAGATTACATTACTTCATCAGAATATAAAAGATAAACCGGTATTTCATTAGTAGGAAGAAACCCAAGATTTGAAGCAAAGTGCTAATTATATTCAACTTAAAATAAAAATTTAAGTTGAGGTCACTTACACGCATCCTCGTATTCTTACGATACAATCAGAAAAAGCCATTCAGCGAACTGAATGGCTTTTTCTTACGCTTTACTGTTACTTTGACTGGAAGATTCATATTTCGGATGATGCTCTTGATTTTCTGCTTTTTTTGATTAGGCTCTTTTCGTATCCTTTGTTGCTATTGGCACAAAGAAAAAACAGGCAGTAAGGTTTTTCCGACTAATTTCTTACCTTTTATTTAGAAATGGAGAATTTTTCATGAGGAAAAGAGCACGAAGTCATACAAATCATGGAATATATTCCTATTCGAAAAGCCACAATCTTTGCGAAAACAGCCTTTGATTATCACCCTAGTCTCCTTTTTCTCTCTTGACGGCATGATGTAATCATCCTATATCACTAATCCAGTGTTCGAACGTATTCAGCAATTTTCAACAATTCTCCAGGGGATAAAATCGGAACTTCTTGATAAATATGACGTTGTATACTCTCTTCAATTGTTTCAGCACTTCCATCATGAAGATAGGGAGGTGTCGCCCAGACTCCGACTAAAGTGGGCGTGTCAAAGGATTGACCATCACGTGGGTTAGCCCCTTTTGCTCTTGCATCCCCACTTGATGAAACATCGAAAAGATTGGCCGTTCCTATGTTATGAAGGTATTCTTCAACACTGGTCGTTAATTCTCCGCTCTGATTAGTGGCTAACACACTATCCGTATAGGTTGCTCCACCATGACAAGCTAAACAATTTCCTTTTCCCTCAAATAATTCTCTTCCTTCTATCGCCACATCACTCAGCTCACCCTCTTCTTTAAAAGGAGATTGCGGGGGAGGAAATGAACTTGGATTTTGTAAAAAGGCAAATAATGCATCATACATTGCCTCCACTTTTTGCGGAAGCGGTTCACTCGGATTATAGTCCATCATGCCGCCCATTTCTCCTTGAACGGTGAGGAGATAATCGGTAAAATCGTCACGGCTTCCATCCCACATAAACAAACCTGTTTCTGTCGTTAGAACATTACTCGGTACGTTTCGCTGTCCTTTTCCGGTCATAAATGTTAATCCATTTATCTCTCCGTCACTATGACAGCTCGCACAACTCATCCAATTATTACCAGTTATGTCAGCAGAAAATTCATCGCTATTTCCACTATAGAAAATTGTCTTTCCTTCCCGGATAATCGGTGTTAATGGATCTTTCGAAATGAGCTTCACATTATCTCCTTGAAGCTTTGCACGTGAATAAGACGAATCGCCTCCGGTTATAACCGTTGCGATATCATGTGTCATGGCATTATGAATAAATAACTTTTCACCAGTTTTTGCACTAACCAAGCCTCTTGGATTATTTCCAGTGATTCTCCGTAAAACTTGCGTAGCGTTCCCGCCCCGTGCGAGATTAAAAACGACAAGGTCTTCACTACCTGACATGATAACAAACGCTTTTTTCCCATTCTCACTAAACTCTACATCGTAAGGATTCGATACAATGAATGTTTCATTTTGCGAATTTTGAACATTAATTTCTTCAAAAAGCTCCTTTCGTTCGTCAATCAATTCAACATCTTGCTCAAGGTCAATCACCGATATCGCCGGAAAAATTGTTTCTTCAAAATGAATCGGTGTATCCACATTGCCTAATAAATGAGGGACCCATGCGGTTTTCCCATCAGGCGCAATGACGAATTGCTCGAGTGTATTTGGAATTCCTTGACTCTTCTTTGGATCTGGATGATTTGGGGAAGTGGCAAGAGTAATGGTTTTGCTCACCTTTTCTTCCTTAGTATCAACCACTGAGATCTTTCCATTTAAATAATGGGGAACGTACAATTTTTCCCCTGAAGCAGTTAACGCTAAGGTTCTCGGACGATCCCCCACCTCAATACGACGATCAACTTTTTCTTTTTTGACATCAATAATCGCTATCGTATTTTGCCGATATTCAGATACATAGAGTGTTCTACCGTCTGGACTCGTTACTAGTCCAAAAGGCTCGATTCCAACTGGGATGGAGGCCATCACTTCGAATGATTCAATTGAAATAACATCAATTTTGTTTTCATAACGACAGGAAACATATAGACGGTCTTCATCTGGTGAGAGTGCTAGCTGAACGGGTTCTCTTCCTACTGGAATCTCAGCTAGAATTTTCTTTGTGGCTGTGTTCATAATGGTGACAGAATTGGCATCCAGATTCGCCGTAAACAGAAGCTCGCCCTGTTGATTTAACAAAATATTATCAGAATGAATATCCTCCGATCGAATGCTGTTGAAGGATGCTTTTTCGTTTCCACCAAAAATACTACAAGCACTAAGTGACAAAACTACGAATGCTGCGAACAGGTAGATAATTTTTCTCATGATTTCCCCTTCTTTTACTTCATTTCGATCGATACAGGTAGTAACACTGGGGAAATACCAAATTCACCATGCCCTGCTTGAATTTGCGGTACATTATCGCCATCACTATTGCCGGATTCATCATTCTTTTTATACGCGTCACCTGTATCCCAAAATTCACTCGCTTGCATTCCTTCTGTTATGGACGGACCATCAATGACCGTTTCGTAAAAGGTAGAATAACGGGAAATAATCGTTTCCTGTTCCAAGGATTCACTCCTAATCTCGTCACCTTCAACATTACTAAGATTTTGAAGCGCTATACGATATACCGCTGAAACAGCCCCTGCTGTATAAGGGGTATAGTCCATTTTCCCAGTGGACGTTATATACGCACCTGCAACTTCATTCCATAATGAATCATCCATTGCAATGTATATTTTTTGCGCAGCTTCGCGATATTTCTCCTCTTTTGTGGCTAAATAGACAGCTGTCAGCCCGCGAATCGCCCCAAGTTGAGCCTCTAAGTTTACTTCTTCCTCCACACCTATTTTTAGGTCATAGCCTTTTGCGACCAAACCTGAATCCATCACTAATTTATCAAGAATCATATCCGCTTGTGCTTTCATCATTACAAGGGCACGTTTCCCTTCATCCGTACCGAGTCCTTCTGCTTCATCTCCACTTCCATAACCTACTGGTAACCCATCGATCGCTCGTTGAAAGATACGTAACGCTTCCATTGTATAACCTGCTTGGAAAGTATCCATCTTGGTTCCTTGTTCTTGACCATCGTGCTCTTGAATAAAGAGACCATGTTCTTCATTAAAATGCATGTAATCAATATTTTTAAAGACTTGTAGAAGTACAGATTGAGTTAAGGTAAATGGATCATTGCTGTTAACATTGTTTTCTTTCGATAAATCGATATTTTCTGCTGGAGCAGAAGGATAAGGGGCTCCGTCAAATAAAGCTAGAAATGCTGGGTTTTTGTTTGGATTTTCTTTTCTTTGATCCGTCATCCCATAAAACTCAGCACTCGGCCAAAGCATAAGCATTTGGTCCATCAGTATACTTCTTTCATCAGTCACGTTGACTGCTTTCGCATTCGAACCAAGTTCATTGCTTTCTTCCACCGCAATTTCATGTGGTAGATACACCAACCCTTTCTCAGGTTGATACGTTTTTGCAAGGTCGATACCTGTTAACTCATCCGTAGCTGATTGGAGAAAGAGATTGTTAGAAATGTAGTCAAGCTTATTCCAAATTTCCTCCGTTAATATTACTCCTTGGAAGCCGTCTGCTGAACTAACTCCTAAGGCAATATTATTGTCATCATCATCTTTTGGAGTAACGGCTTCTAGTTCTTCATCCTCATTAATGGTATGGTATCCTCCCATGAAGTCACCCGCCCATAAGGCTTGTTTTAAAAAAGTTGCTCCGTATGCTGCTGGAACAAGCGTTTTATTCATGCTGTCTCGATCCCATCTTAGTGAATCAAAGTTCACTTGATACATTGGGACATAAGATTCATCTTCATTAGTTGCGTATTCATTGGTGTTCACTTCTGTTATGTAATGGGGGTCTCCACCTGCGTATTCCATAAAGGTAGGAAACATTCCTTGAAATATTTCCTCTTGGGGATACCCAACGGAATCTGCTAACGAATAAAAGCGTTCACCTAGAATCTCTTCTGTGCTTTTTTGTTCTTGTTGAGCCATTGCTTTAATGACTGGTCCATTCACCAGATGTAAACCTAAACCTGATTTTTCAACCACCTCATACATAGCTTCCTCTGAATACTCGTACGATTCTACGCCTGCAGTGTAATCAAAAACAGTGGGTTGATTAATTGCATTCACATCTAATATATCTAAATTCAAACCAAGTGATTCAGCTAAAGGTTCACCTGATAGCTCAAACTCCGCATAAGCAAACATATTTCCCGCTGTGTCAAAATTATAGTTTTTCACTGGTACTGAAATATTCTTTTCATTATTAGCATGACTCTCATTCTTTTGCTTTAGTGATGTTTCTTTCGTATTTTTTTCTTTTGGAACACATCCTGTAAGCAGTAAAGAAAAGGCAAGTGCCGTCGTAGTCATGGTTTTCCACGGTAGTTTTTTCATTTAAATCCCCCTTAATCGATAACGATTTTCATTCGCAATTACAAGTATAGTGTAATTGAAAATTATTCTCAACTATTTTTTTCAAGATGAACCACTTGGGTCTTTCCCCCATACACTGATAAGAAAAACACGTTGCACGAAATCTATCGGCAACAACCATATGACAGAGCTTGACTTATAATCTCGAACAGACAACAAAACCATTTTAATTACTTCTTACTTACTTTTAAATATCAAAAAACTTATCAAAGGAGGTGAGTAGTCTGATTACTCGACTTAAATGGCTTTCCTTTTCCGTAGAACTATTTCTTGCACTTCCTGTTTTTGGTACGATTCTATCTGAAACGATTCCCTACCTACTCTGCTGGTTTGCTCTTTGGCATATAGCGGTACTAATCGTTTCACAAGATGAAAATGAACCAATACTTGGAAGTGTTTTAGGGATTTTTGCTGCTTTTTCAAACTTTTTCCCTGTTTTACGGATCATCGCCCACTCCATTACTGCACTAGTTCTCTTTTTTGAAATTAAACATGGACCAGGAACAGATTAATACCAAAGTCACTTGATCTCTTATCTTTTTTAGTTGGCTGTTTTCGCAAAGATCGTGGCTTTTCGAATAAGAAGGAATCCCTTGACTTGTATGACTTCGTGCTCTTTTCCTAATGAAAAATTCTTCACTTCTAGATAAAAAGGAAGAAATCAATCGAAATAACCCTACTGCCTGTTTTTCTTTGTGTCAAGAGCAACAATGTATACGAAACCCCATGTCCTGTCAGACACCGCAATGAATGAAAATGGGGTCTAGCGGTTTAATGATGCATTAAACTGTTCATCCTGTTAATGCAGGTCTGAGGTCGCCTCTTTTTTG
>NZ_JAYKTS010000011.1:82001-117935 GCF_037024155.1 Bacillus sp. 2205SS5-2 | reverse complement strand
AGACCTGCATTAACAGGATGAACAGTTTAATGCATCATTAAACCGCTAGACCCCATTTTCATTCATTGCGGTGTCTGACAGGACATGGGGTTTCGTATACATTGTTGCTCTTGACACAAAGAAAAAACAGGCAGTAGGGTTTTTCGACTGATTTCTTCCTTTTTATCTAGAAATGAAGATTTTTTCATTAGGAAAAGAGCACGAAGTCATAAAAGTCAAGGGATTCCTTCTTATTCGAACAGCCACAATCTTTGCGAAAACAGCCTTCTGAAAACAATTCTTCTAGCTCTTTATAAGTTCTTTGTTTCGATAAATTATAGGCTTGCCAATGAGATTGTTCCCCTTGCAAAGAGGCATATCCGGCACGCAACATGCCTAATATCTCCTCTTCCTCCTCTACCGCCTCGTAAAGTTCAATCAAGGCAGGTATTCCTGTATAGGATAGAATTCTGAAATAGTAGACGTCGATTCCCCCCGTCTCTTCATACCGTTCTGGGTTTTTCTCAACAATCCACATGTCTAATGGGATAAAACAGCAGAGCCGTTAGTAAGTAAAAATGCGGCAAGTTGAGACGTTTCAGCCAAACCTTCACAAGCGTGTATGCAAAAATAATCAGCCGAAATATCATAAAGACATGAACTAATACACGAAGAAGTGTATACCCGTACGCATCCTCATACATAGCCATTCGTATATACCCTGAAGCAAACATTACCCCACTAAAAAGGATTAAGAGACTCACGAGAATTTGTTGTAACTTTTGGTAGTGTTGCTTTACAAAAACCAACACACCTAGAATAAACGAAAAATTAATCAGCGTGACAAGAATCAATTCGAAAAATCCTTTTCTTGCATACTCAGCATAAGTAAAATCACCTTGGAGACTTCCGCTAAATAGATATTAAAATTGAACGACCGTAAAAAGTAAATAAACAGTAGTAAAAAAATAAAAAATAAGATCGAAAAAAACAACACAATGAAAACTCTCCAAACCCAGTCACCATTTCCCAGCCTTGAAAAAACAGCGGTGAATCCCATACGAGTTCCTTAAAACGTTCGTCGGCAGATGATAATAGCGAAATGACGATCAATAGAAATGGAATCGAGATAAGTACACCAAACCCTACCTTTTCCCCACTTCAAAAGAATCTCCGTGAAAATGGCGTTTGGTCTGATGTTGTTGATGCTTCCTAAAACTTCGCTGATAAGAAAATAGCTCTCCAATTTACAAAAAACAAAACGATACAAAAGGAAATCCCTCTTGTAAATAGAATTTCTAATTTTCACTTTTTTACTTTCGAAGTAGGGTGTTGTCGCAAAGTACATTACTTTTCGTAACAGTTCATAAACTATGATAATATAGAGGTTTCACAATGGATATACTATTTGCAATACTTAAAGGAGCTTATTAACATGAATCTCTACAAAATTCTTTTCTATTTAGTGGGACTTTTCATCATTTCCTTCGGTGTGACTTTAACAATAAAAGCCGATTTAGGTGCAGGGGCTTGGGATGCATTAAATGTTGGTTTATCTACAACAATTGGCTTAACCGTTGGCACTTGGGTCATAATTGTTGGTTCTATACTCATTTTCCTTAACGCTTATTTATTAAAAGAACGCCCTGATTTTTTAGCTTTTATAACGGTTTTACTCGTTGGGTTTTTCATTGATTTCTGGTTAATCTTTGCTCTAAGCGAATGGACACCAGACAACCTTGCCTACCGTGTAGTTCTCTTGCTTTTAGGCTTAGGAATTTTATCTTTCGGTATAGCCACCTACTTACAAGCAAACTATCCGCTTATTCCCATTGATAATTTTATGATGGCGTTACGAGCTCGATTTAAATTGAATTTGAGTGTTGCTAAGACGGTCGGTGAGTTAACGGCACTTATACTAGCCCTGCTTTTTCAAGGACCGATTGGGATAGGAACGCTTATTATCACCTTTGGGATTGGTCCAAGCATTCAATTTTTCTTTCCTAAAATGGAAATGGCACTCAAAAAGCTTCAACATAAACAGGTTTCACCATCACACTGATTGATATTTTGCTCAGAAAAGCGCATAGCACCAGAACTCTCATAAAAAAACAAGATTTGGTGATATTAGCTATTTTTTCTGGATATTCAAAAAACATCTACTTCGCTACTTCCATCTTGATTACTTCTCTAGCAAAAAATTATATTTCGTTCGAAATGACACAAAGATATATTTTCTTGCTAGAAAAAAAGCCTAGACTAATTGTCTAGGCTTTTTCGATGGTAAAGGTTAACGGATTTGCCCGTTTCCTTTCATTTTATACTTTACGGTCGTCAGCGCAGGAAGGCCCATTGGTCCACGAGCGTGTAGTTTCTGCGTGGAAATACCAATTTCAGCTCCAAATCCCAATGCACCTCCGTCTGTAAAACGAGTAGAAGCATTATGATATACAGCCGCTGCGTCTACCAGCGTTAAGAAGCGCTGAGCGGTATGTTCATCTTCCGTAATAATCGCTTCTGAGTGCTTCGTTCCATACGTTTCGATATGTTCGATTGCTTCATCAACCGATCTCACTACCTTAATTGCAATATCAAGACTTAAATACTCATCTGTCCAATCCCTTTCCTCCGCTTGAATGGTAAGAGGGATATACTTTGCCGCTAGTTCATCTCCATGAACCGTAACATTATGCTCTCGTAAAGCTTCAACTAAAGCTTCTGCGTGGTTTTGTAACCACTCCTCATGAATAATCGCTGTTTCGGCTGCATTACACACTGCAGGACGGTCCGTTTTGGCGTTTATTAAAATCGATAATGCTTTGTTTACATCTGCTACTTGATCAATGAAAATGTGACAATTCCCGACTCCAGTCTCAAGAACTGGAACGGTCGCATTATTGACCACTGCGGAAATTAAGGAGCCCCCTCCACGAGGAATTAATACATCTATATGTTCTTTCATTGTAAACAATTTACTTGTCTCTTCCCGGTCGGTACTGTTAATAAACTGTACCGCCTCTTTAGGAATTGCCGTTTTTTCAAGCGCTGCAATCAGAACATTCACAATCGCCTTATTAGAAGTAATCGCATTTGAGCCCCCTTTTAACACAATCGCATTTCCTGCTTTTATGGCAAGCCCTGTCGCATCAACGGTTACATTCGGTCGTGCTTCATAAATCATCCCGATAACGCCTAGTGGTACGGTAACTTTTTGTACGTTTAGTTCATTCTCTAATGTCCATTCCGAAAGAATTTTCCCTGTTGGATCGTCGAGCTTTGCGACTTCCCTTAGTCCATTAGCAAACTCTTCCACGCGCTGTTTAGAAAGAGCTAAACGATCCATTAAAGCGGAATCAAATCCTTTTTCACGTCCTTGTTGAAGATCTATTTCATTGGCTTCAAGTATCACTTCATGCTGATCGACCAATGCATCAGCTAAAATATGAAGAGCTTCATTTTTTTGTTCTGTCGTTAGTAAGCTAAGTTCTTTTGCTGCTTTTTTTGCTAAAATGGCCTGTTCTTCTACATTTAGTTTCTGTTCAATTTGTGTCATGCAATTCCCCTTTCAAATTTACGACCCTATTGGTAATGTACCTTCTAAATGACATACGAGCGCATCATGCTCGACTGCTGGTTTTTCAAATTGTTTTTTCATCGCGACTGAATCATGATCTTTTTTCAACTTTTGGAGCTGATCAGATGAGTAATTTACGACTCCTAAGCCGAATTCTTCCCCATCTAAATCTCTAATTCTTACGACTGAACCATCTCTAAAGCGGCCTTTTACTTCATGGATATTTCCTGCTAATAAACCGTCATTTAGTTCCATAATCGAGTGCTTGGCATTCTGATCAATAACCACAACACCCTCAGGTCCTGAATTAAAGGCAATCCATTGCTTTTTCTGATTCAGATTCATACTGTCATCCTTCGTTTCAAAATAAGTCCCTTTCGCCGTTTTATTGACTGCACCGAGTAGAATATTAGGGACGCCAGATTTCCCTAAAAAGGCTGGAATCCCAGATGCCATAGCGATTTTCACAGCATCAATTTTGGAACGCATCCCCCCTGTGCCTACAGAGGAACCTGGTTCGCCTGCACTCTCCTCAATTTCAGAAGTGATTTCGTGAACCTTGTCTAATAAAGTGGCATTCGGATCTTTACGAGGATCAGCACTATATAAACCGTCAATATCCGACAAGATGATAAGCTCATCCGCATCTACTAGTCCTGCTACTTTGGCGGAAAGAGTATCATTGTCACCGAATTTTAAGCGGTCAATCGTGACCGTATCATTTTCATTAACAATCGGGACAATGCCCCTTTCTAGTAAGACATTAATCGTATTACGAGCGTTGTTATAGCGACTTTCATCTGAAAAATCACTTCTTGTAATCAGTATCTGGGATGCCACATATCCATGAGACAAAAATACCTTGGAATAGGCTTCAATTAGTAGACCTTGTCCGATCGAAGCCGCTGCTTGTTTTTCTGGTAAATCAATAGGTCGTTCTAGACATCCTAATTTACGATAGCCTGCCGCTACCGCCCCCGAAGACACAAGCAGTACTTCATGACCTTCATCCTTCAATTGAACGATGTCATCTACTAATCTCTCTAATTTTCTCGTGCTTACTTCACCTTGTCGACTTGTCAAAGAACTACTTCCTATTTTTATGACAACCCGCTTCGTTCCGGTGTATGAAGTCATCTAACCCCTCCTGGTGTTTTCTCTGTTATTTAGGCGCTACTCGCATATATTGCGGCTATTTCATCCGACTATTGATTAAATTTTCCATTTCACATTTGATTTCCATCAAAGATGATAAACTGATACGAAAAGCAACATTCTTTGCTTAAACAGCTGCTGTTTTCGCTCTTTTCAACCTTATTATCTTGCTAAAACTGGTTCTCTTTGTAATTCTGCACTTAACTCTTTCGAGCGGTTGGCCGCACCTTTCACGGCTTGTGAAATTGCATTACCTCCGCCGTGCTTACGTAGCGCCGCTAAACCAGCTGCTGTTGTCCCGTTTGGTGATGTAACTTTTTTTCGTAAGGTGGCTGGTGAATCATCTTGATTCATAATCATTTTAGCCGCTCCGAGAATGGTTTGAGCTCCAATTTCACGTGCAAGCTCACCTTCAAGGCCAGCTTCTGCACCCGCTTTTTCAATATGCTCCATTAAATAGTAGAAATATGCTGGTCCACTTCCGGCAATGCCAGTGAAGATATCCATTTGCTTTTCAGGTATAACGTATACTTCCCCGATGCAAGCAAGAAGGGATTTAGAGGCTTTAATACTTTCTTCGTCTACATTCGTTCCTAGGCTCATAGCCGTTGCAGATTCACGCATCATACTTGATGTATTCGGCATGACACGGATCACCTGTTGACCCATTGGCAAAAAGCTTTCGAGATACGATGTTGAAATTCCCGCAAGTACAGATAATACGAGGTGATGAGGTTGAATAGAGTGTTGAATCGAAGCTAAAGCTTTTTCTGCATCTTTTGGTTTCATCGCTAAGACGATAATATCCACACCACTAAGCTTTAGTTCACTCGAAGGAGTCGTACGAATATGATATTTTTCATTTAGTTCCATTAAACGATCTTGATTACTTCTATTACTCGCAATCACATTGATTGACGGTATTTTTTTAGATTCAACAATGCCTGAAATCATCGCTTCTGCCATCGATCCTGCACCAATAAACGCGACTTTTTTATTTTTTAACAAAGGGCAATCTCTCCATTTATGATTATTTTCGTTCGTTTTTAATCCCGCTAATAATCGTAACATGCCTGAAATTAGTTTCAAGGCGAATAGAATAAGTTAGGTGTATATGAGCGAGAAACAAAGAGTAAGCGTTTTCATTTTATTCTCAGTCTTCCTCTTCCGCTCTCAAGTGGATATATCCGCTCTAATCACGGTATATAGAGATTATTAGTAGTAAATTTTCACTATATTTCGATAGTATTCAACAAGATTCCTTCTTTTCCTTTTTTATTTCAAATGCTAA
The DNA here is from genome assembly GCF_037024155.1 of Bacillus sp. 2205SS5-2. Classification (NCBI taxonomy): domain Bacteria; kingdom Bacillati; phylum Bacillota; class Bacilli; order Caryophanales; family Bacillaceae; genus Bacillus; species Bacillus spongicola. Next base: position 111,936 of record NZ_JAYKTS010000011.1, on the reverse strand, counting down.
ACTATGAAAATTGGACAAATAAATCGCATCAGAAATTATCTCTTTCTATTAGGCTGTCTTCTTAGCTTGTACTTACCCCTGCGTAAACCGCCGATTGAAATAAATCGACTTCCACATGCAGATTTCTACACACCAGCAACCCTCCGTACGATTAGCAAGAACCTAAAAAACCTATAGTTCATTTTCTCATCGCCTAACGTGCACCCCCCATACCTTTTCACTCGATCTACATTTGAAGACAGCAACGTTTTCATGATAATTTATGGCTGTTTCCGGAAAGCCACAAACTTTGCGAAAACGCCGTTAGTAATCAATAAATTAGTTCAACTACTTTAAAAGTACAAAATCAGCGTAAAGCTCGAACAAAGCCTTTTTTTACTTTCATACCAAGATTAATATTTAGCTCTTTATAAACCAATCTAAGAAATCTTCTAAGACTGTTAAAAGAGTTTGATTAGAAATTTCATCTTCTGTATGCAGCATTGGTGCCACTTTGCGAAAAAGAACTTCCTTGGGGAAATATTGTTGGATGATCATTAAGTTTTCATCAATGCTGGTCGACCAACTTTCATCTTTAACGTTAATTGTTAGGTATACTCCCCTTATCAGTCGCTTTAACATCGATCTCTTTTTAGATTTAGACACTTTTTCGGTTAAGAGCTCCTTTCGATAGCTACTGATTAATGGAAGTAGGTCTTTATTTAACGCTGAACTAATTTTTTCATTTGGTTTCATTTGCTCAAAGCATTGAGATAAATCCTCTCCATAAAGACAAGTACACATATGACGAAGCCAAAATCCCCATTCGTACAGATTTTCTTCAGCTAGGACCTCCTTTAAACCTCCCAAATCGTAATCAACTTTTACTACAGTTTTAAAATGATTTAGTAAATGATTCGTTTCGTTATCTAGCTTATTTATCTCACCAAATGGTAGTGGGAAATGTACAATAACAGTTAAATCCAAATCAGAAATACCTTATTTTGCTTCACCCCTACCAATACTTCCGTACACATATATACTGTGTAAGTTTTCCTTCAACAATTGTCTTAATAAGTCTATAACTGCATTTATAACTGGTTTAAATTGTTTTTGAACATTTTCTTTCGCTGTTGGATTAATAATATAACCCTCAGCATTCAGTCCCATTTTAGTTGGTAATTCCATATATGCTTATCACCTCAATAAAAATTATCTATTTCTTTATACAAGTCTTTGCACACATTATTTATCATTGTTAGCTATTATTCAAGAACCTGGACCGATTAAAAATTAAAAACATCCCGCCAATAGTTCAACAGGATGTTTGTTCAAGCTTTATTCCAAATTATCAATCTTTATTTCCAAACTATACTTATTTGGATAACTAGTGGTTGAAGCCTATAAAATGAATGGAAAATTCATTTTATAGGCTTCTGGTTTAAAAGGATTCAAAAAGTTCCCTGTCGTCTATCTATATCGCAATGTCTAAATAGCGAAAAAAACAGCTTTACCATTTCATAAATCTATTATGATCATGGTAGTGGGTGAAACCAAGATCATCTGAATATTGTTGGGTTGCTTCCTCTTTTAACGAGATTGTGAAGACAGAGATTTGATGAATAGAACGTAATTCAATTAGTTGATTTACAGTAGTTTGGGACCATGAACTCCGTTGAATTTTATTTTTCTCAAAAAAAGCCCATAAGACCCCGTCGATATAGGGGACCGTTTTGGTTGAAAGAACATCAAATGCACCATTTTGGATGAGCACCTTATCCTTCTTGATATTATTGATAAAGGAAACAAGCGCATCTTCCTGATTTGTTCTCGCTTCATCCGTAAATTCCTGTTCAAGATTTCCGATAGAGTCTAGAAGTATGCCGTCAAACCCTTTTTGATGAATCTGAGTGTCTACTTCTTGTTTCATTATTTCTTGATAATGTCGTGAAGTAAGATCCATTAAATACGCATCCCAGCTATACGTTACCTTTTCTCCATTTCTCCAAATAAAATCATCTTCCTCAAACTGCGCTAACAGAGAAGAATTCCAGCCTCCGACTTCTGTTGTACTGATGTATCCAATTACCTTGGTTCCAGCCGATTGAATATGTTCTACTTGTTCCTTGGAATAATGATACGGATCCACTATGACTAAATCAAAGTTCTTCATATCTTGCAAAATCCACTCTTTGGGAGCTCCTTAGTATACTTGGTACTCTCTAATTTGCGCCAAACCATTTTCTGAAGAAATAGTTGGAGATGTGGCAAAATCATTCCAAGTAAATTCATCAAAACTTTCGGGTTCATAGTAATGAACAAATCCTTTTTCCTCAGCAAATGCTTTACTCCATTCTCCTTCTGAAAAGGAGACCGTAAACACCTCAAGCGGATATTCTTGCTTCATTTCTCTTAATGTCTGAATGGTATTTTGGGCCCATTCGTCATTTGCAATCACATTTTGATCAAAATTCTCCCACAAGATTCCATCGACATATGGGGCTGTCGCTTCTTTCAATGTGTCAAATCCCCAATTCTGTAATAAAGGGAGTTGAGGATACTTTTCCTTTACCGTTTTCAAAAACGAAACCATACCTGCTCTTTGTGCTTCTAACACATCAGGCTGGTCCAAAAATTCATTGTCGATATCTCCAACCGTATCAAGAAAAATTCCATCAAATCCTTTTTGTATGATTTGATTGTTAATCTCTTGCTGCAATAACTCTTGATAATGAGGGGACGATATATCCATTAAATATGAGTTCCACTCAGGATAAAATACTCTTTTGTCGACTTCATAATAGAAATCATCCTGGTGAAGCTGATTCATAAACTCAATATTCCATTCATCCGCTTCCATTGTATTAATATATCCGAGCACCATCGTACCACTGTCTTTCAATTGTTGGATTTGATCAACAGTAAACTCATGAGGCTCAACAATCACTAAATCATAATCCTTCATATTTTCGAGAATCTCATCTGTGGGGGTATTATAGTAAATTTGGTAGGTATTAATCTGCGAAAAAGGACTTTCTAATTCCGCACGAACCGGAGAATAAGCAAGAGGTGAAAGCAAAGTATACACTAAAAAACAAAACAAAATAACGACTCTCTTCATAAAAAATCCCTCCATCTACGAAATGAGGGATGGGAGGTTTCGCAGATTGGCGATCGGTATGAGTTTAGCACTCATCGACGACCCATATCTTTGCGTCCCTGCCTTTCGACAAGTTTGCCCATCACCATCTATTTAACTACCTTCAGCATACGGGAGTAGGTCGAAATACGCAATAATTTTTGACTGTTTAGAAATATCTTCTCCTATCATAACTACAGTCTCTCTAAACCCTATGAGGCGATATTCCTCAGGTTTAGAATTGATACAATAAATCCCCCAAAGTCGATTGCTTACGAGATTTATGGACTAATTCCAAAAGCAACAACCTTTGCGGAAGCTGCCTTTTACTAGAATACAACCCAATCCTAAATAGGTTATAAAAAAACAGACCTCTTGTTGAAAGACAAGGTCTGCTTTCTTAACTTATTCTCCTAGATCGACGTTATGATACACTTGTTGTACATCCTCAAGATCCTCGATCGCATCAATCATTTTCTCAAATTGCTCTTGAGCGTCTGCATCAAGAGTAACGTCATTTTGGGCTAGCATCGTTAGCTCAGCTACGGTAAATTCGGTTACACCATTATTTTTCATGGCAGCTTGCACAGCATGAAATTGATCCGGTTCGGCGTAAATGATGACAGCTTCCTCTTCTTCAATAATGTCACGAGCGTCTACATCCCCGTCCATTAATATTTCAAGTACATCATCTGCTGTTTTAGCCTCCAGGCCGATAACAGCAGTAGCATCAAACATATAGGCAACCGAACCACTTACCCCCATATTTCCACCATTTTTACCAAAAGCAGCACGGACATCTGATGCTGTACGATTCACATTATTTGTAAGAGCGTCAACGATGACCATTGATCCGTTCGGTCCAAAGCCTTCATAACGAAGGGTATCATAACTTTCCTCTGAACCACCCTTTGCTTTTTCGATTGCACGGTCGATAATGGCTTTGGGTACACTGTATGTTTTGGCACGTTCTAGAACTACTTTGAGTGCTTGATTCGATTCTGGATCAGGTTCTCCTTGCTTGGCTGCAACATAGATTTCTCTTCCGAATTTTGCGTATATACGACTTGTATTCGCATCCTTTGACGCTTTTTTCTCTTTAATATTATTCCATTTACGGCCCATATTGCTCCACTCGCTTTCAACTTTATCTTACTATCACTCATACGTGACTTTTCTTCTTCATTCTCTTGGTTTTAGACTAAAGTAAACACCATACTTTGGAAAGGAACTCTCGCTTTACTCTACATTATTATACAACAATTACACGCTTGTTTAGAAGATTTATCACTAAAAGAATCACTTCTCACCTTATTCAAATGTCTCTCTAATTTTTTCAAGAAGTAGAGCTGTCGTCATTCACGATTGAATCGACCTTTACTGAACCGCTTTAGATGACTTTTTCACAAAATCGAATACATAGGTCAAGACGACACCAACCGCAACAGCCACCATCAAATCAACAACTACTGTTAAAACCATCGTTGTCGCTATGACGATCACTTCATCTAGCAAAAGGGTTCTTCCTTTTTTAACCGTCTCCCAATCAAACATCGTAAAGTCCGTATAGATAAGTATCCCCGCTAAAACAGCTTGTGGAACAAAGGCAATAAGTCCACCGGTTCCAACTAGACTCAAAACTAAAAATACGCTATGGAAACAGGCTGATAAAGCCGTTTTCCCTCCACTTTGTAAATTGACAATTGAGCGAACTGTTGCGCCGGCACCTGCCAGCCCCCCAAAAGACCACTCATCACATTACCAATTAGCTCCTTATTGCTGTTATGCTTAGGCTTAGTTCCTGTTTCTTTATCCATTACCACTGAGGTTAGAAGTGATTCGATGCCAAGTACAGCAATCGCTAAAGCGAATGGAATGAGACTCACCATTATTCCTGAATCAAGAATGGGTATTTGTATCATTGGCAATGAATTCGGTAGCTTCCCGATAAATTCAATGTCTATTAACCAACCGACTTCTTATAAGGCAACCGCAAAAAGACTAGCGCCTATTAATGGAACAAGACTAGCTGGAATTCCTTTAATTCGTTTTTTAGCTAGAAGAATGACTAGAATCGTCGTGCCAACAAGAATTGCTCCAGATTGCAAATACTTCATTTGACCTGGTGTTCCACCGAATAATGCGGCAAAAAAAAGAGTGTCCACTAGCCGAAAAGCGACTAAATGGACAGCCCATACCAATGAACATATATAGTTGATGCTAGCACAGCGATAAACAGGTAGTAATTACTCTTCGTTTTATGAGCCTATCCTCACAAAATTATCTTTTTTAAAAGGCTCTTTTCGTATACAATGTTGCTCTTGACACAAAGAAAAAACAGGTAGTAGGGTTTTTTCGATTGATTTTTTCTTCTTTATCTAGAAATGAAGAATTTTTCATTAGGAAAAGAGCACGAAATCATACAAGTCAAGGGATTCCTTTTTATTCGAAAAGCCACAATCTTTGCGAAAACAGCCTTCTAAAAAACTCCAACACTATCCCAAGCTGTTGCGACTGAATTGGCTGTACTCGAATCATACAAATCTTGTGCCGATTGGATAAGTGCTTGACGAGCATCTGAAAATTGACTATTAGGTGTTAAATAGACGGTAAGTGCACGGTAATAAATCTTTTCAGCCTTCGCTTTACCGATAGAATTGATTGTATTATAGGCAGCTTTATTCGGAATGCCACTATTAATATGAACTCCGCCCCAATCGCCTTCACGAGTATTCGGTAAGTTTTGAAAGTTATTCATATGCGCAGGCTGATTGTACTGCGTCGGATTTGACATACTTCGAAGTGCATCTCCTGAGATTCCCGGAGTATATACGTCCTCTCCCATCAACCAATCCTCTGAATCTAGGAAATAACCGAACACATCAGAAAAAGATTCGTTTAATGCCCCCGGCTGATTTTCATAGACTAGGTTTGCTTCTGTACTTGTGACAGCATGTGTTAATTCGTGGGCTACAATGTCCTTCCCACCTGATAGATAAGTGAACGTATTTCCATCGCCATCACCATAGATCATTTGATTCCCAACCCATGCCGCGTTATTATAATTACTACCATAATGAACCGTTGATGTTATATCGCCACCATTATTATCATAACTATCACGGCCAAATGTGTCATAGAAATAATCGAATACTTGTCCAGCATAATAATGGGCATCTACACCGGCTTTTTGTCTTTCACTGTAAAACGTATTTCCTGAATCTGTCATATAATACCCCGGCAAGCTACTTGTTGTTCCATTGTAGTTATCTAAGGTCTGGATGACTCCATTCATTGGCTTGGTAACATCATACAGATAGTACGTATTATTATAGAAATAAGTATTTAAAGTCTTTGAATCTCCTAAAACCCCTGTTCCGGTTCCGGTCGCTTCATGTACCTCATTATTTGCTTTGATTACCTCCCCACTTTCAGCATTCACCCAAATATTCCAATTTGCAGGGTAAGGATTGGTAAACTGAAGCTCAATACGATAGGCAAGTGTGTAATTACCTTCTTCTGCAAGAACCACTAGCTCTTCTTTTTCTGTTAATGAGCTTAACTCTCCCGTTGGCGTATCCAACTGTGTATTCGCTTCATTCCGATCTACCTTTATGTGATCCCATGCCTTTTCAACCGCTTTGGTTTTCTTTATTTTTTTTGATTGCTTGACTTTCGTTGGTGCATTTGGGTGAAATTCTCCATTCACGGCCACGAGATTTCCCGCTTCATCTACATGTAAAACAACTTTAGACTGATCAATAGGGGTTTTTTGGATAGTAGGCTGGTATGTATAATGGGTCATACCTAACTCGTCTGTCTCTTTTCCAATGAAAAGCAAATCCGTCGCAGGATTTAAACCAAATGTCCTTTTATTCGCTTTAAAAAACTTAATAACGTCCTTTTCGGTCTGGATCTTTGCTGAAGAAACATTGCCTTTGATAAAAGATGGAGTTTTCTTTGAAAATTCTGAATCCTTCCAGTGTATTTTTGCTTCTGAATTTACTTTCCACTCTGCATCACTTCCATTTGCCGATGCCGCACCACTTGAAGCGACTAGTGCTGAACTTAATGTGACAGCTGTAATAAGCGATTTCATTTTTTTATTTTTCATAATATCTCCTCCTTGTTCATCATATTATCATCGTGATAGATTCAAGGGGAATCGTCTAATACGCCGTTAAAAGGGAATAGTGGGCGATTATAGTTTCATTTTCAGATTATTCTTTCTTTTTTATATATAATTATTCTGATAGGAATAATATGTTTAATGATAATTATTATTTGAAACAAAAGGAAAAAAACCGCGTTGAACGACCCCCCCTCTTGCTTTTTTTAACTAATTCTAAGGTCACGAAAAACCTTCCTCTCCCCCTTGAACTGGTTATATATATGCATGATAATTTAATTATTTATTGGTTCAACCTTCATCGAAATAATCAAAGTTAAGCAAATAGATTCTAATGTTTCTTTAGTTTTCAGCTTCATTTTTTCTCCTTCCTCCATATATTAAATCTGTAAGAAGAAAGATGAATATAAAGAACTATTTCTTCATAATGAGTGAAGAACAAAAAAGCATGAGTCAACTGAAGTTCAACACGACAATCACTTTATAATAAATCCATTCTTATAAAAAGGCTGTTTTCGCAAAGATTGTGGCTTTTCGAATAGGAATATATCCATGATTTGTATGACTTCATGTTCTTTTCCTCATGAAGACTTCTCCATTTCTAGATAAAAAATAAGAGATCTGTCGAAAAAACCTTACTACCTTTTTTTCTTTGTGCCAATAGCAACAAGTAATACGAAAAGAGCCTATAAAAAAAGCGGGCATTGAGATTACGTTACTCAACACCTGCTTTTTCTTGTTGTTATTCCATTGGATTCCTTAAAGTAAAACTTTTTGACCTTCCTTTACCACCCATTTTCACTTAGACTTTAATGCTGATTCGGTAAACCAATATCTTCTTGCGTTTGAACGCCTTTGTCTGCATAAGCAGCGTAATCCTGATTGTTGCTTTGATCCAAAATACTTCCTCCTGCAAATGATACAAAAACAATCGTTAGTGCTAATAATATTTTTTTCATAAAAAAATCTCCTCCTGTATAATAATAGTGATTTTTCGTCCCTCATTTAAATACCCATTCAGGAGACCAGCTCACCTATTCCCATTCGAAATAGACCATTTTTCGACTTATGCCTATAAGGGGACAGCAAACTGGTCCATCTTTTCTATGGAATAAGAGGACCTACTAAACCTATAAACTAATTTACCAAATTTTCAAATTTTATTTATTCTGGTTTAGCCATAATCCAGCACCGTTCTGTCTTAAAATTCGTCTTTTTCCCTGCTTAATCACTAATTTTATAACAATGAGAATAATTCAAATGTTTTTCGACATTATTCTTCCCCTACCCCTAATCTCATCATCTCGTTTTGTACCAGTTCAACGTATTTCTCTTTTTTGGTTACTTCAAAGATACAGGAAGCATTTTTTAAATAGTTCACCCCACTTTCTTCCCTATTTAGCATGACTAAGCTATCTCCACATTGATAGTTCAATTCGCCAAATAGATAGAAAGATTCATAGTTTATGCATAGTTGAATCCCTTCTAGACTATAATCCAAAGACTCTTGGTATTCTTTTTGAATATTTAACACCTTGGCTAATCCATATAAAACCCTAATTTTGATCCGGATATCCTTAATATGTGGGAGAAATCCGTACGCTTTTAAAGCTCGCTTGTATTCTGCTATCGCCTTTTCATTTTGTTTTTCTTCTTGGTAGATGATCGCCATACTATTGATAATTTCTATCTCACGCTCACTATACAAGATTTTTGGACATGTTCGAAAGGTATCCAACGACACCTGAAGCAACTCCATTGCCCTCGTAAAATCCTCTGATAAGTAATAACAACAAATCCCCTCATGCCAAGTTAAAAACTGTTTAAATTCAATGAATTGATACAGAGGACCTTTTTTTTCAGAAGAGATAATCCGCTGTACTTCCTTATAATCACGATTTCGTATGTTCATTCTAATCAAATTTTTCACTTCTTCTACATAATCATTTCGCGGGTTTTCCATTTCTTCAAAAAAATAACTAACATTCACATTGAGACGTTTGGATAATTCATACAATGTCACACTCGAAGGAATTTCATGACCATTTTCTATTTTGCTAATTTGCGCTTGCGACAATATCCCTTCTGCTAGTTTTGCTTGAGAAAGACCATTCATTTTTCTTAGTTCATAAATTAATTTCCCAATTTCCAATACAATCGCCATCCATTTCTTTATTCTTTATTATAATTATAATAGTATGAAAAATCTAAATATTTTTAAAGAATCTTATTTAAGTCGATTTCATAATGTCATTATCTAGCCATATCATGCCAACATATAGTTAAAAATGGTTTAATTCAACTATATGTTGTATCCTAATGGCGATGTATAGGTATTATGTAATAGAATAACTTACTCTTTTTTAAGGTTTAGTCAAACATAAATTAACTACCTATTAAAATACTAACTCACTTTATTTATAGATTACATTAGCAGTGTGTTCCATAAATAATTCCCCCTATATTGTTTTTGAAATATAGGTTTCACAATAACCCAAGTTCTTCATAATTCTCATAAAAAGGGAGCACAATCTACTAAGTAGACTCTGCCCCGTACCCCATTGCTATCTTGTTCGTTTCTATCCACTAATCCTTGAATAGGTCTCCTGTGTTTTTCCCCGCTCTTTATACCAGCTAAAATAGGTTTCCCCAACATCTCTTGGAATATCTTTAATGGCCTGGACATCTGCTAGCGTCCCTTTTGTCGAAACTTGAAGGGTACAAAGACCAAATTTCCTTTGCAACCATGATTCTGACATCGTCAGTTCCTCGATCTTTTTTTTATTCACCATAAACCCATTAAGAGACAAGCTACCTGTCGTCAATCGTAGAAAATCCTCTTCTTTACTGTAACTACTATAAAAATATTCAAGAATTCTCAACATCATAATAATGAGTAGCAACCCTAGTGAAATATACCATTTCTCTGGCCACCAATAAAATTGTACCACTACCACTACCAACCAAAGGATACTCGGATTTAAGAGTTTAACCCATAGTGCCTGTTTCGGAAGCTTATTTAAGCTATCTCCCGCTGGAATATTTTCGATAAAGTTTGGTAGCAAAAGAAAGGCCCGTTTTTTAGAGATAAAAGGAAACAATACCGTTGATTCCAAGTTGTCATCCGATTCCGCTCCACTACAAACAAGCTCTACCCTGATAATTCCAAAAAAGCGTCGAATAAAGGAGCTAGTAAATTTTACCGCCTGGATATTCTTTTTTTGGATCTGAAACTCTGTTGTTGTCACAATCCCCTTTTGAATCGTAATTACGTCCTCCTGACTATCCACCTTGAAGTGGCCATAACGGAGAAACGTTAACAAAACGCCAAAGACATTCGAGATGAGGAAAAAAACAATTCCTGCTACCGTCATCCAAATCCAGCTCGTTTGTAAGAATATAAGCGTTTCAGCTAAAAAAGATTCGATGTCAAAAATTTTATTCGCTTTAAATATGATTCCACCAAATATTGGAATAGACACTAAAAATCTAAGTGAAGTTAAAGAAGCAAAGACCGTATCTTTCAGGGTAACTTGGTAAATAACCCGTCCGCCGTCATGCTGCTGACCGGTCTCCTTAACGGCGATATCCTGCCTCTCACTTAACAAAGTTTGAATTCGCTCAGCTTCTGACCGTTTGATCAATTCAATTGTAACCGAAGCATCTTTTTCTTCAGATTCCGTATCTAATGTTACCTTGGTCAACCCAAAAAAACGATGAAGAAAATGGGTATGCAACTGGACATATTGTATTTGATCTAGTGAAATAAAGCGTTTCTTTTTATGCAAACGACCTTCTTCCACTGTCAATTCCTCCGCACCAAATTCATAACTGAAATTCCTCCAGCTTAGTGGGATGGACAGCAGCCGATAACCAAAAAAGACTGCAATAGCCACAAAACCAATAGGAACCCAACTTGAACTCGAATTCAATTGGAATATAACGAAAAACAAAGCGGGAAAAACCATCTCTTTAAGTGAATACCCAAACGAAAAAACCATCCATAGCGGATGTAATTTCTTTCGTTTTGAAGCTTCAACAATCAAATTAATATCCTGTCTCTCCTCCATTATTTCGGATCCCTCACCTTAGCTAGATTAGCAATGTAATTTCGCAAACTTTCAGCTTCTTCTGCTGGAATCGCCGGAATAGTATGGGTCGAAGAGGTCGTTCCTATCGTAATTGAAGCAAGGTTAAATCGTCTCAGCAGTGGACCCTGTTGCGTATTTACATATTGAACCTTTGTCATCGGAATGAGCACATGTGTTTTTTCTAATGCTCCAAATTTAAGTTGAATAAACTCTTCATTGACATCAAAGCGCCATGTTTTATGCATGTAAATAGGATAAATGAAAATCTCATAGATCGAGTATAGGACACTGAGACCTAGTATCCCAATCAGAATCGGCGAAATCCAATCATACCAATCAAAGTGATTTGCTAGATAGAGCAGAATAAACAAAACTGACAAAGTCACTACTAATGAAATTACAGCAGAGCTTCTCCAAACCTTCACTGCAAGGGGGGAAACTTGTTGCCGCGGTGCCTCCAGAACATTTTCCATTTTGATTCCTCTTTCATGTTCAATTTGTAATATCTACCTATACGCCTCCGCTGGTAATAAGTTTCATTTTTTCAATAGATTATCCATTTTCACCTATTCTAAGCACGTAAAAATACCTCACCCTAACAGCTCCCGATTCTTTTGTCAGCATTTAAAATTTGATACAATTCATCCAACTTCTGAATTTCATAGGTTGGAACTGTGTCTGTATCATTACCGGTTTCAGTAGGATTAAACCAGCATGAATCGAGTCCAGCTCTTTGTCCACCCCTTATGTCCGCCCGTAAAGAATCGCCAATAATTAAGCCTTTTTCACGCGGGAACGCAGGAATCCTCGTAAAAACATACTCAAAGAACTCCTTCATTGGCTTCTGAAATCCTGTGTCCTCTGAAACAAACACTTCGTTAAAATAAGGATATAAGCCGGAATCACGTAAGTGTTTATCCTGTGTCCGCGAAACTCCATTGGCCACAATATGTAAGACGAACCGCTTTTGAAGATTGGTGATTAACTCCAGTGCACCCTTCACAAGCTGATGTCTTCTTCTAGGTACCGACGATATTTTTTTTCTAGTTCAATGCCATCCCCACTTAAACCGTATTCCGACAACAAAAGTGAAAAACGCGTATTCACGACCTCATCACGTGTCCTCTTTCCTTCTTCAAAAGACGACCAAAGTTGTTTATTAATTCTTTCATATTGCCGCTTGATTGCGGGTGTTAAGATCAAGCCTTCGTATTCAAACAGCTTTTGCAGTGCTTCGTCTTCTGCTGCACTGAAGTCCAATAAAGTATTATCAACATCAAAAAGCAACACAGCATATTCTTTCATCCTCATTCCCCCCCTTCTGGCTTTAGACCCTTCGAACAGCCTTTACGCTGCTTCCGTCGTTTCCTCTTGCTGCTCCTGTCCACTACCACCTAATTTAAACACAATCGCACCACCAGCGATGATAACCACTCCCAGGAATTGCTCTAAGGTGAAAGGAACCTTTTCTAATCCTAGCCAGCCAAGTGAATCCCAAAGCAAAGCAAATCCGAGCTCGGACGTTAGCACAATCGAAATGGCAAAAGTAGCTCCCAGTCGTTTAATTCCTTGTACTAGACAAACCACCACACCTACACCAATCACTCCACTTCCCCAATACCACAGTCTCATATTTGATAGGACAAACAGATCCTGCCCCTCAAACAATAACCCCATAATCAGTGAAGCTAAAAAGCCTAATCCTAACACTAAGGTCGTTGTCGTCCACGATCCTGAACGCTCATTGACTTTACTATTGAATATATTTTGTATGCTGACAAGCGCCCCCGCCATCATGGCCATCGTTAGTCCTACTACCATCGCTTTTCTCCTCCTGTCCTACTCCTATACTCGTTTCCCAAGGTCTTTCCGAAGTCACTATTGTTTTTGACTGAATAACTGAATGAAAATACGTTCTCTTCCAGAAATCATTAGAAACGATACCAAAAGGTGACCCCAAGTCTTTCTATTTGGCTCTTTTCGTATACATTGTGGCTATTTCATCTAATTTTTGACTAAATCCTCCAATTCATTGTTGATTTCTATCAAATACAGACGAAATGATGCCCGTAACAAAGCTCTTTCACAGATGATTAACTGATACGAAAAGCCACAATCTTTGCGAAAACAGCCTTTCCTAATGAAAAATTCTCAATTTCTAGATTAATAATAAGAAATCAGTCGAAAAAACCTTACTACCTGTTTTTTCTTTGTGCCAATAGTAACAATATATATGAGAAGAGCCTTGCGAAAACAGCTTCACTAATAGAAAAATCTCCATTTATTCATATATATTTTGACCAGCTATTGTACTTAATCCATGCCAATCCTTCACCGCAATGAATCCACCGTTCCGCTCGACTAATTCTGCCTTACAAAGCTGTTGGATGACTCGATTTAAGTGGCGGTAGCTCGTTCCAATTAAGTTGGCCACATCCTTGAGATCTGCTGTGCTAAGATGTCCGTTTAAGAGAGAATCTGATTCATCAAACGAAATAGATAAAAGATAACTAGCCAGTCGAACATCAACGGGATGAAGTAAATTAAAGCTCAATGAATTGGACTTAATGTAGAATTTTTGTGCAATAATGTTCAAAAGAAATTGCAATAGAGGAGCATGATCTTCTCCGTATTTTTTCAACCAGCGATGATGAATTCTAAGCATCGTAACAGGCGAGACCGCTTCCACCGTATTGATGATGTCGGTTCCCCTAACATATTCAATATCGCCAATCACTTCAAGCGGCGTTTTAAAAGAGAGGATCAGCGTTTTCCCTTCTGCAGAAGTTGTATATATTTTTAACTTTCCTTTTAAAAGAACGTACAAATATTGGGCAGATTCACCTTGCGAACAAATGAGTTCACCTTGCTCAAAATGATACATTTCCAAATGAGACCTTAATCCTTCATGAAATACGGACTCCAGTTGATGTTCCTGCAAATACTGAGTTATTTGCGCTTCACTCTTCTTATGCTCCACCATTTTCATCCACCTCCTGCCGATACCTTAATTGAATCTAACCTATTATTATAAGCGTAGAATCACCACACCTACTATCATCATGCCGATCCCGATAAATTGGGGTAGCTTCATCTGCTGTTTTCTTACACCAAACCAGCCATTACTATCAATTAAAAATGTTAAAATCAACTGCGCTATGAGAAGAGCTGCTATTGTAAGCGTCACACCGATATGCTGAATGGCCGTAACATTTCCGAAAATAACAAAAGCTGCAAAAGAACCACCCATCAAATATAATGGTTTGACGCTTTTTAGTTTTTGCCATTGTCTTTCTTTCACCATGAGCAGAATGAACAGCGCTACCAGAAATCCAGTTAGCTGAGTGATCGTTGCCGCCTGCCACGTTCCAATTTCACGGCTAATCCGTGCATTAGCTACACCTTGGAGCGTAATAAATGCTCCGCCTAAAAAGGCAAATATACTTCCTTTCATTCTATCCACCTCCATTTTTCCGTTGATTTCCATCTAAAATTGAAGACAAGATGCCCCGAAACAAAGGGATATCACCGTTTACAGACTGGTTCGTAAAGCCATAATCTTTGTGCGAACAACCTTTTATATTGCTCTTTTCGTTTAATTGTTACTGATAAATGAATAACTGAATGCAAAAAGATGATTTTCAGAAAAACATTCGAGATGATACGAAAAGACGACCCAAAGCGTCTCTAATTCAAGATTTAGGTATTTATGCGAAGAACCACAAACTTTACAAAACCTATCTTTATTAAATGATATCGCTAGGGATTTTGGAAAGGACATATGTCCTCAACTTACAAAAAAAATCACGACGAACGAAAAATAATCGTCCATCGTGATTTTTATACTCTTGATAAATTCGACCACACTTGAAATCACCTGTTTTTTGGGCAGGACTGTTAATAGACGTTGTCTTATCTTCAATCCACTGGAACATTTCTGTCCCGCTGACTTTCCCACTCGCTTTTTAAGAAACCATACAAATACTCATCCACCCACTTGCCTTTGGTCAAAAAATTTTCTAACAGATGCCCTTCCCGTCTCATCGGTAATTTCTCCAAAAGACGAATAGACGGTTCATTTCTTACGTCTGTATAAGCGCTCACTTTATGCTTGTTTAACGTACCGAACAAATAGTAAAACAAACCCTTCACTGCTTCTACTGCGTACCCCTTTCCCTGATAATCATGCGAAAGCGTAAAACCAAACTCGACCATGACCGGTTCATTCAATAATGTATGAACACCGATATCCCCAATCAATTGATTATTCTCTTTTAAAGCAATTGCATATTGAAACCATGAGCCAGGGACATCAGGGGTGTTACTCAATTGATTCCTAACAAACTCTTCAGCTTGTTCATATTGATAATTCTCCCACGATTGATATTTTGCGATCACTGGATTGCTTCGATAAGCATAAAAGGCTACGATATCCTCTACCTCAAATTTCCTTATGACTAATCGACTAGTTTCAAAAAAGGCTTCTGCATTTGAATCCATCACTATTCCTCCCTACCACCTTTGAATTTCCCACCATCCATTCCACTTGATCCAAACTCTTAATTCGCTATAAGATGAGATAAAAAACAGATCTAGTCTTCATCTCCACTCAATTTCAAAAAATACTCTTTCCCCCACATCTTACACTACTTTCCATATCTATTAATATGTATAATGAAGGTAACGTGAATTAATTGGAGGTTTTCGAAATCGAGAAATATATTTGCACAACTTGTGGCACACAATATCCACCCTCTTCTCAACTTCCCAGTCACTGCGTCATCTGTAGTGAAGAACGACAGTATGTAAATCCTGAAGGCCAAAAGTGGACAACTTTAACACATATGCTCGAATCCCAAACGTATAATAATTCCTTTCAAAGTGAACAAAAGGGCCTTACTAGCCTAACCACTGAACCTCGCTTTGGCATTGGTCAAACTGCATACGTAGTAGAAGAAAAAGGATTTCGACTCTTATGGGATTGCCTTTCCTATTTAGATCAAGACACAAAACATCGCCTTTTATTAGAGGGAGGACTCGATGCCATCGCTCTATCTCATCCTCATTATTATTCTACCCAAGTAGAATGGGCTGAAGCGTTCAACTGTCCAATTTACATACACGAGGATGATAAACAATGGGTTCAGCGACCAAGTGATCAAATCATTTTTTGGAGTGGAGAAACCAATAAACTATCAAAAGGAATCACACTACACCGTTTAGGGGGGCATTTTAAGGGAGGAGCCGTCTTACACTTTGTGAGGAGCGATGAGAAAATGGGCATTCTTCTTTCGGGTGATATTATTCAAGTAGTCGCTGATAACAACTGGGTTAGCTTTATGTATAGCTACCCAAATCTTATTCCGTTACCAGGTAGCACGGTCGAAAGAATAGCCCATAAAGTAAAACCGCTACCATTTTCTCAACTCTATAATGCCTTTCAAGGAAAAATCCCCTCTGATGCAGATCAAATCATCCAAAAATCAGCTCAACGATATATCGCAGCTCTAAACGGGGAATGGTTTCAAACGTAAAGCTTATAATTGACTGTTCTTTCGTTAGAAACTTGCTCCCTGCAAATAAACAGTTCGTTATATTATTTTGAAAACAACCTAGACTTCTACTTGAATTCGCTCTAATGAGGAAAGGGTGGTACCTATTCATACACTAACTATATTCAAAATCATATTAGGCATACTTCTTTTAGTTGTCATTGGAATTATCATCAAAAACATTCAGAAAAAGGGCCTTTATGAAACAGGAAAAAGTGATAGTTTACTACTATTTTTGATTTTATTTGAATGTATAGCACTACCCGTTTGGGGCTATTTGATCACAAAATAAAAAACACTCCCCTAGACATGGACAAAACGATACTCCAACTTCATAGTGAAGCCCTTAATTTTCTAAACTAGTATTAACGGGAGAAACATGACGAAATCGACAGTAATCTTTCCTTCCGAAGTCGTCATGTTTATTTTAATATACTACTTTTTTTCAAATGCATCGAGTATAACCAAATTAGCGAGTCTATTATTACGTACATTTGCACCAAGCATTTGGACAAACCTTTAGAAGTAGTGGTAGTTACGAATCGGACTAACTATCAAGATAACAAAAATAATTTGAAGTAACGTGTTACATATTTCCTGAAATTGATTTAAATAAAAATAGACTTTAGCCCTTTTTTACCAGTCTATATCACCAGTTATAGACTGGTTCAAAAAGCAACAAACTTTGCAAAAACAGCTTTCCACAAAGTAGTTTTGAGAGCTATCACCAGATTAAATCTGCAAATTCCGGATGATCAATAAATGGATTTCTATTTCCTTGATAGTCTTCAAAAATCATATTATTTCGTCGAATTTCAAACTCATCGACAGGATCTTGTTCATGCCACTGTAGCAATACCGCTAATTTCCCATGAAAAGGAACTGATCCAGTATTGATTGTATTATTTAGCTCTAAGTCCACTTCTCCACTATCTCCTTCGTAACGTACGGCCATGTAAAATAACATTCTCGCTACGTCCCCTTTTACTTCATCTCGGGGCTCCCAGGAGTCGCTATCATAATAGTTTCCGTGGGCTTCACTATGAGGAGACCCTCCAAAATCAAAATCCTTATTTCCACGAGAAGAATTCACAGTAACATCCGTAGGGCGAAGGTGATGAAGGTCTGTTCCAGCTCCCATGCTTGTCCCAAAGTCACCATGAGACTTTGCCCAAACATGCTCGCGATTCCAATCGTTGATCCCCCCTCCATTTGTGTACTTAGATTGCGATCTTCCCGTATAAAGCAAAATCACATTAGCGGCATTTAAAGGATCCTCGTCTGTTTCGCGTAGCGCGCTCCAAACATTGTTATAGGATAATTCTGTATGATCATCAATGATGTTATGTAGCGCCGTTTTTAGTGCAGAGGCTGTTTTCCCTTCGGAATCCGCATAATAAGGACCATAGGAGGTTGTAACGGAAGTCACTTCAAATGCAGTAGAAGATTTTATCCCCTCATGAGAAAAGTAGGCAGTAAGAGACCCTGTTACTTTTAACTTTTTGCCTAGTAAACTTGGATTTGTTTTCAACCCAAAGCTGCTTCTAAATTCAGTCGAGACTTGCACATAAATCATGTTAGACGTATTCGTTTCACTAGCAGAATCCGCTAATGCAATCGCATAGTCATTAGGAAAACCTGTTGTAATAACAGACGAAGTAGATATCGGCTGCCCTACAATATAACCTTCGACAGTTTTACTAGAACCCGTTTGATTGGCACTTCCCTCGGATACTGTATAAGGGGAGTTCCACGAACCTGTTCCTGCCGCTTCTGTCACTCCAGGAAAAACTGATCCTGCTGCGAATACAAAAATGAGCATCACTACAACCAATTGCTTTACATAAACCTTCATAACCTTCCTCCTCATCAACATTAAATCACTTTAACTTTACTAGATTCATTGTTGAAATGGGTAAAGATATTATAAAATCTG
The DNA here is from genome assembly GCF_037024155.1 of Bacillus sp. 2205SS5-2. NCBI lineage: Bacteria > Bacillati > Bacillota > Bacilli > Caryophanales > Bacillaceae > Bacillus > Bacillus spongicola. The sequence goes on along the minus strand of NZ_JAYKTS010000011.1, from coordinate 93,110 downwards.
AAAATTAAGAACTTCGCAGGAGGTAAAAATGAGAGGGATATAGGTCAATATTCCTTCCTTTTCCCAATAAATGCTGTGACACGGTCGTTTTGATGTTAATTCGGAATAATATTTGATTAAATCTCCCAAATAATACCATTTCATTAGTATTATATCCGTTTTATTCGTTCATTTTATTTCAACTGTGTTTTTAAGCAATTACTTATTTTGAGCTAGTGGAATGATCATGTAATGTAGATTTAATACAGAAGGGAAATGGATATCTTTAGAACTGAGCAGATTAATTTTAGAGAATGCGACTATTCTCATTTAATTACCGGAAAAACTACTAAATTAATATTTTCATTTTTTAAGTCTGAATAGAATAAAACAATTATCGTTATCAATGGAATCTAAAAAAGATGACCCCTATTCAATATAGGAATCATCTTTTAGCTGCTTAACCTCTTTTTTTATAGTGTCCTTGACATAGGTGCCAGTTTAAAAGCATCCTTTTTTAACATTAACCTTTTATTTTTCAAAGTATCTGATAAGATTTTCTTGTACTTGGTCAAGCATTGTTTTTCTTTTTTCATTATTTATAAAAGGGACCGATCCAAAAAACAAATGGTCTACAACTTCAACTCCACAAAAATTAAGGATCCCTTCATCAGATGTTTGTAACATTGCATCCTTCATCCCGATTTTCTCATAATAATCTTCGTCATTTCCTTGAGTATTAATAATAACCCCACGTTTACCTGATAAAAGCTTCTTGTAACCCCCTTCTCCATCTGGTGCATAGGCAAATCCATACGAGTAAACGCGATCAATGTATCCTTTTGCTATCGCAGGTAATCCAGTCCACCAGATTGGATAAATGAACGTCATCACATCCGCCCACTTCACATGCTCTTGCTCGGTTTGGATATCACTAGGAAGAGACCCCCCATTTTTAAATGAAGTTAAATCTTCTGGACTTAAAACAGGATCGAAGTTCATGTCATATAGGTCTCGAATTTTCACTTCATGCCCTAGACTTGTTAAGGTATTCACTGTAATTTCCTTTATTGCATGACAAAAGCTTTCATTATTTGGATGAGCGTAGATAATTAAATGGTTCATAATAAAACATCTCCTTTTTAGTACTGAATAGTACTAATTTTATTTAAAAAAAATTAAATTGTATTCAATACATTTTCCAATGAATGATCTAGGTGTTGAGAATCAGAGGTAATATCTGATAAAAGTAAAGAACCTTCTAGTGAAGAAACTATAAAACTAGCCAACTTATGACCCTCCTGATCTTTCTTAATTTCTTTATTTCCAATTCCAATATTGATGATTTTTTCAATGCTAAGGAAAAGATCTTTAAAAAATCCCCTAATTATTTTCTTGATTTGTTTAGACTGCTGAGAAGCTTGTAAATATAACGTGATTAATGGGCAACCTCCCTCTTCACCGTTCTTATCTCTAAACAGTTGATAAAGATACATGATTTTTTCTTGAACATTCCATGCTTGATTAGATTGAATCTCTTGAATACATTGATCAAGAAAAGAAATTCTCCACTTTAAAATCCCAATCGCAAGCTCTTCTTTGGTCTTAAAATGATAATAGATATTTGACTTTGAAACACGACTCTCTCTGACGACTTCGTCCATACTTGTTAGATGATAACCCTTCACAAAGAACAAATTAGCTGCTATTTCTATTACATGTTGTCTATTCGTTTTAATTGTATTCATGATTAGTACTATATAGTACTAATCATTGGATGTCAATTTTTATGATTTTTGGCAATGGCTGCTACATATCCTTAATTAATATGCGTTTACCTGTGGAAGAAAGATGGTCCGTTGAAGTTGCGCTAACCCAAAAGGGAAAAAGATATTAGACAAAACAACTCTTGCCCCAAAGGATGCTTCTTTTAGAATAACGTTTGACTAAACACATCTTCCAAGTCAGTATTCTAACGTAGAAAAGAACCTATTTTTAAGAAAATTGATCAAAATAATTCTTCTCAAGCAATTGAGGCTCTTGTTTTGAATAGGCTGTTTTCGCAAAGATTGTGTCTTTTCGAATTTGCCCTCCAATCGTGATGAAGAATGACTTCGGGCATCATTTCGCATCATTTTTAACCCGAAATGATGAATGAAAAGAGTGTTTCCATACTTTTTTGTATGCTACAGCAACAGAGTATGCGAAATGAGTCTTTGTATAAGAGTATGATCATATTTAACAGGTATTTCTCCACAATCGCACCCGATTAAAAGTATATGGTGAGCCAATTTTGTTGACAATGACTAGATACTATATTTCACCAAATTTATCACTCTAAGATCTAAACAATTCTACTGTCATGTTGATGGTAATGTCTGACGGTTTTGCAATTGTTAAGTCATGCGTGACCATTAATACACCACAATTCCTGTCTTTTTTGATAGTCTTTAATAACTAAACTATAACGTTACTAGTTTTTGGATCTAAATTGCCAGTTGGTTCGTCTGCGAATAACCAATTCGTCTCTCCAGTCAAAGGCCTGCAATGGCTACACTTTGCTGCTCTCCCCCTGAAAGTTGCGAAGGTAGGGAGTCAGGTCTTGTCACCTAGTCCAACATCATTTAATAGCTCCATTGCTCTTTCTCTTTTATTCCAAGAAACTCTTCTCGAGAAAACTGATACCGTTACATTTTTATACCTGAAGTCAGCTAGTTTATATCCTCTTATAACTTCTACCTTTTTACCGTCATACTGTATATGTCCAAATGAAGGTAAAACTAGCGTACTAATTAAACTTAAAAGAGTGGAATTTCCTAAACCGGGTGGCCCGATAATAACTGTAAATTCATTTCTCCTTATTGTTAAATTAATTGTATCTAGCACTGTGTACTGTGATCTTTATACATCTATCTTTAAAAATTTTTGATAAATTCTCTAAAACAATGCTTGAATCTACTTCTTTTCTCCCTTGGATTATTGATTTTCAACTTGCTTCATTCCTCATCCCTAATGCCGAAGTGATGTTTGATGCAATTTCTGCCGGGACCAAAGAACCAAATACTACAATAAATAAAGTCAGTACTCCAGGTAGAAAAAGAAACCGTAGCTGATTGATTTCAAAATCCCCATACATTGCTATAATAATTTGGAAAGAAGGAAATATACATAATAGACCTGCAATTAATCCTTCGAAAAAAATTAATTTCCAAGTCGCAAGCTTATTCCAGCCTTCACCACACGATAAGTACCTAGCATTTCCTTAGTGGGTGGTCGATGTAGACTTTCACCACCTAGATAATTGCCATGTATGGCAAGCAAAAAAGACAACCGGCATACGCCGGTTGTCTTCCTTCTTCCTAGTTTTTTGAAGCATTCATCGCTTCAAACTCTTCCTTACTTGGACCATACACGCCAGGTACTTTCAGTTTAGCTTGTCTCATCAGAACGGTCAGTTGTCCGCGGTGATGGGCCTGATGCTGAATGAGCAAGCGGAATAATGACTGCATTGGCATTTCCATCCCGAAAACATTTACCATTTCGCTCATTTTATCATCAGAAAGCTGTTCGGAAACGGCTTCTACTAGACGCCCGCTTATAGTTTTATACGTGTCGCTGATTTCAGTTGCAGATGACGGCGCTGATTTCCGAAGATCCGGCACCTCAAAGCTGACCCCAACCTGAGCTGGGAAGTAATAAGTCGCTCCCGTGATATGCCAGGCTACGCTTCCAAGGCTGTATAACTCTTGAGAAACCGCTTCCTTCAATGACTCATCGGTCAGGGCATTGAGAATCTTTTGGGTTAAAGCTGCTTCTTGTTTCCATTCTTGTAAGAAATCATTTACGGTTGTGAACATGGATATTTCCCCCTTTAATGTGAAAGAACAATTTTCTTCCATATTGTATCATGTTCACATGCTGTTATGCCTCTCTTAAGGTGAAGTTTTGGAGCTTGTATTATTACGTCTATTCTCGGGAGTTTATAGGATCTTTTGATTCATGTCCTCTTTCTGTATGATGATTCTCTGAAACCTTCAAAAGGGAAGAACTCTAGACCGTGCTCAATACTACTTATCAATAAGGAAGGCATTGTATTCACAGCCGTTCTAGAGAAGGTAATTCAAGAAATATTCGCTTATTAAAGTAGTGTGCTGAAACTCGTTACCAGTACCGCAACCATGCCTTGTGCCAAGGGACTTAAATCCTCGGTGATTTCTTCAGTTACATACCATATGAAAGCATAATGTGCGAGACCGAATGTAATTGCATGAAGCAATTGTTTAGCAATAAAAATACTTGGGTTGCTAAATCAAAAAAACAAAGCCGACCTAATAATTGGCGAAAGAGAAACTAACAAAAGCTTTATCAATATTTATATTTTCTTGATGAATTGCTCCGTAATGCCGCCCTTTTTAATGGGTCTTGAACTAAGGGATAATCGTCGGATCGGCACCAAACCACGTTTGAACTTCATTATCCTCTGTTACGGGCTCAATCCAGCAAACACCAAATCGAAAATTCTTGTCCTCTGTTGTGGAGAAGGTTTTATATTGAACTCCATTACTAACATAACTACCAGAATAATCATAACCTTGATATCGATGCTGTTTATCGACAAACTCACCCTCAGCCCCTATTGTGAGCTTGATATTATCTTTGTAAAAGGCTATCGATTCTAGTCTTTCACCACATTCAACGTCCCCTTCTACATCAAGCGAGGGTAGACAACATTTAATCGTTTTCTCTTCGTCGCTTTTCTTATATTCACATTGAATTAAATACCTTCCACTTACGTCTGGACACCACCGATCTAAGTCTATTGTTATTGCCTTATACTCAACCTCCCTATCGTTAATGAACAATTTTATACATCCTAATGGGGTCACTAGCATAATATATCTCCTAGTATTCATATTTCATTCAATTCAACAGCCGAAAAAATAGTACACAAACGACCGAAACCTATTATTACTCTCCTTTAAAAAACGTGTATTGGTTACACCATTTTTTCTACTTAATCCATTTAAAAGACGTAAGTAAGCACTTGCTCGTGAATACTTACGGAAGAGGTCGTAATAGTAAAGACACTAAGTGTACTAAGATGTCGTGAAGGATATTAAATGGATGTAAATCAAAAAAATAAAGAAAAGCGCAAGGCGTACCCCCTGGATTTAGACATAACCTCTACTAAACTTTTTTACTTTTTACCTATTTCTATTTTGATTCTTCCTTTTCCTTCTCCTGACAAGCACATTACCTTACCATTTTTTTCACAAGCTCACGATTTTTCTCTTTAAATATCTCATTATGTGAGGAGACCATTGCGTGCGCTTCAGCTTCTGGTTGAATATACTGCTTGGCTTTATTTACTGCATTAGCTGCATCCTGAAATGCCCCTGCAATTAAGTGGACTTTCCCTTCATGGTGTAGGATATCACCGGCTGCGTATAAGCCCGGTACTGAAGACTCACTTGTGACATTACCGGCGATATAAACGCCATTTAGCATCTCAATCTCTAACTGGCTATTTTTCAATAAGGAAGAGTCCTGTTCATAACCATGACTAATGACTAATTCATCTAGATTATAGATTTTCTTTTCATTTGATTGAAGATGGTTGATTTCAATCATTTCTATCTTTTGGTGAGACTCGTCTGATAGCAGTTTCGATATCGTACTATTCATGTAGCATTGCACAGAGCTATTTATAATTTGGTTCACTTGGGCTTCGTGAGCTGTAAATTGATCTTTTCTGTGCACAAGAAACACTTCCTTGGCTACCATTTGTAGCTCCACTGCCCAGTCGAGTGCCGCATTTCCTCCTCCTGAAATAAACACTGTTTTATCCTTAAACATTTGTAATGACTTAACCGTATAATGTAAATTCGATACTTCGTATTTCTCTGCTCCTTCAATCGCAAGCTTCTGTGGCTTTAAGATTCCGCTCCCAACAGCAACGATGACCGTTTTAGAGTAGTGGACTTTATCTGAATCTGGATTCAGAACAAATAGTTCTCCGCTTTTAGAAATGCTCGTTACTTTTTCATTTAACACCACCTCAGGGTGAAAGGTTAGTCCTTGTTGAACGATTTGATCGATGAATTTCTCTCCTAATATCGGTGGTTGTCCACCAACATCCCAAATCATTTTTTCTGGGTATGCATGCACTTTTCCGCCTAACTCTGGTTGAAATTCAATAATTTTTGTTTTCATACCTCTTAACCCACTATAAAATGCTGAATACAATCCAGCTGGTCCTCCTCCAATTATCGTTACATCAAATACGTCATTTTCATTCAATGAAAATACCCCCACACAAATATAATTGATTATCATTCTCAATTACACTATAGCTTCTCTCATTTATTATTTCAAGAGATATAAGGTTGACAATGAGAATTTCGCATTATATGATATTGATAATCATTATCACTTGATTATTGATTGAACACTACTAATACCTAAGGGGGTTACATATGGTTCGCCTAAAGACGAAAGAATTGCAGATAGGATATGGTGAACATTTAATTGTAAACGACCTAAATATAGAAATTCCTGACCATCAAATTACCACTATTATTGGTTCAAATGGGTGTGGAAAATCAACCTTATTAAAGGCGTTAACAAGAATCATACCGTTTCAACAAGGTGAAGTGCTTCTAGACGGAAAGAATATTGCAAGAGAAAACACGAAAAAGCTCGCCCTTAAAATGGCCCTCCTTCCTCAAACAGCCGAAAGCGCACAAGGTCTAACAGTCGGAGAACTAGTCTCATATGGGCGCTTTCCCCATCAACAAGGGTTTGGACGGTTGACACAAAAGGACTATGACGTCATTCATTGGGCGCTAGAAGTGACAAGTACTCTACCTTATAAGCACATGCCTGTAGATTCCTTATCTGGAGGTCAACGTCAACGTGTCTGGATTGCAATGGCTCTTGCCCAAGAAACAGAGATAATCTTCTTAGATGAGCCAACCACGTATTTGGATATGGCCCACCAACTGGAAATTCTGCAACTATTAAAAAATTTGAACCAAGAACAAAATCGTACCATTATCATGGTGTTGCATGACCTCAATCTTGCTGCCCGCTTTGCTGACTACATCATTGCCTTAAAGAACGGAAACATTGTCAAAGCAGGTAGTTGTGAAGAAGTTATGCAACCTGAGGTATTAAGAGAGGTATTCGAGATTGATGCTTTCATCGGAACAGATCCTCGAACCAATAAACCAATGTGTGTAACCTATCAATTATTAAAAGGAGATCAAAATAATGAAGAAACTACTCATTCCCTTTATTCTATTGCTGCTAGTCGTTAGTGCTTGTGGCAACGACTCAACAAACGGTACATCTTCAAATACAAAAAATGCTGCACCTGAAACCATTACATATCAGTCTGAAAATGGTCCCATTGAAGTACCCGCAGACCCAGAACGTGTCCTTGTTCTTTCTTCATTCGCAGGAAATGTGATGGCATTAGACGTAAACTTAGTCGGGGTTGATTCATGGTCAAAAATGAATCCTCGATTTGATGAACAGTTGAAAAATGTGGAAGAAGTAACTGATGATAACTTAGAAAAAATAATTGAACTAGATCCAGATTTAATTATTGGGCTTTCTACTATTAATAATGTGGACAAATTAAATGAGATTGCACCTACTGTAACGTTCACTTATGGAAAAGTAGATTACTTAACGCAACATTTAGAAATTGGAAAACTATTAAATAAAGAAGAAGAAGCCAAAGCATGGGTGGATGATTTTAAACAACGTGCCGCTCAAGCTGGAGAAGATATTCGCTCGAAAATCGGTGAAGACACAACGGTTAGCGTTATTGAAAATTTTGACAAGCAATTATATGTTTTCGGTGACAACTGGGGACGCGGTACGGAACTCCTTTACCAAGAAATGAAACTTGCTATGCCTGAAAAAGTAAAAGAAATGGCATTAGAAGCCGGTTATTATGCACTATCCCTAGAAGTGCTACCTGAATTTGCTGGTGATTACATGATTATTAGTAAAAATCCAGATACAGATAACTCGTTCCAAGAAACAGCAACCTATCAGGAAATACCTGCTGTGAAAAACAAGCAAGCACTCGAAGTCAATGCGAAAGAATTTTATTTCAATGATCCCTTAACACTCGATTATCAGCTAGACTTTTTCATTAATCAATTCTTAAGTGAATAAATCAATATTTCAAGAAAAGGAATTCTCATGTTTAGAATTCCTTTTCCTCTACTCTAAAAAAAGGATTTTGGATGTATGAAAAAAAACATTGTACCCTTCTATCTAAAACTTTTCCTCAGCATCCTTGGATTACTCGCCATGTTTATCGTTTCAATGGTGTTTGGCGCAGCAGATATTTCTACTAAGGATGTTTGGCTAGCATTGTTTTCAAGTGTTGAAAACGAACATATATTAATCATTCGTGAAATACGTCTCCCTAGAGAAGTTGCTGCTATTTTTGTTGGGGCCGCATTAGCGATCGCGGGTGCAATTATGCAAGGAATGACACGTAATCCACTTGCAGATCCTGGCTTATTGGGCTTAACAGCTGGGGCTAACGCTGCATTAGCGGTCACATTAGCTTTCCTCCCTTCCGCCAATTATTTTTGGATTATGATCGCCTGCTTTTTGGGAGCTGGAATTGGGGCTATCTTAGTATTCGGAATAGGGTCATTAAAAAAAGGAGGCTTTTCTCCACTTAGATTAGTATTGGCAGGAGCAGCGGTGTCTGCCTTCTTATATGCAATTGCTGAAGGTGTCGGGATTTATTTTAAAATTTCTAAGGACATTTCAATGTGGACAGCGGGAGGCATTATTGGTACCACATGGAGTCAACTCGAAATCATTATACCTGTCGTGGGCATTGGTATCCTCATTAGTCTTTTCCTATCAAGGCAATTGACCATCCTGAGCTTAAGTGAAGAAGTCGCCATTGGCTTAGGTCAGAATACCCTTTTCATTAAAACGGTCTTTTTTATTGTAATCATTTTATTAGCCGGTGCTTCTGTTGCTCTCGTTGGAAACATGGCCTTTGTAGGATTAATGGTTCCTCATATTGTTCGAGCAATTGTTGGAACGGATTATAGATTTATCTTGCCGATGTCAGCGGTAGTAGGTGCCCTCTTTATGTTGTTCGCTGATACGATCGGTCGGACCATCAATGCACCTTATGAAACGCCCATTGCCGCAATCGTTTCATTAATGGGATTGCCCTTCTTTTTATTAATTGTTCATAAAGGAGGTCGAGCTTTCTCATGATTTCTTCACAGCTTTTGAGAAAACAACGGATGATTGTCATCATTTTAATCATGCTTCTGTTAGGAACATTTATTTTAGCGTTAGGCTTAGGTTATTCTTCTTTAAGCTATAACCGTATACTCCCAACATTATTGGGTTATGGAAACTTCAAAGAAGAATTCGTCCTCTTTTCGGTCAGGATGCCCCGTATTATTGTAACCATTTTGGCTGGAATGGCTCTTTCTCTTTCAGGTGCCATCTTACAAGCGATTACACGGAATGATTTAGCCGATCCTGGCATTATTGGGATAAATGCTGGTGCGGGTGTTGGAGTTTCTCTTTACTTTCTATTTTTCCCAATTAGTGCGACGACTTTTGTCTACATGCTACCATTCATGGGATTTTTAGGTGCTTTGATAACCGCTGGATTGATACTACTATTTTCCTATCAAAAGACGACTGGCATTCAGCCCGTACGGTTAATTTTAGTAGGTATTGGATTTGCAATGGCCCTTTCTGGATTAATGATTATCTTAATCTCTTCTGCAGAACGTTCGAAAGTGGACTTCATCGCGAAATGGATTGCAGGAAACATTTGGGGATCCGATTGGAAATTTATCTTGGCCATGCTGCCTTGGTTATTATTGTTGATTCCATATACTTTTTATAAAGCCAAAACCTTAAATCTCTTAGCTATGAGCGAGCAATCATCCATTGGATTAGGTGTTTCGGTGAATAAAGAACGACTAATCCTGCTCTTAACCTCTGTTGCGTTAGCTTCATCGGCTGTTTCCGTCACAGGAGGAATCGCATTTGTAGGGCTGATCGCTCCTCATATGGCAAAAGCATTAGTTGGACCCAGACATCAATTGTATCTTCCAATAGCCATACTTATAGGTGGTTGGCTATTGATGGTCGCAGATACGATTGGTCGAAATGTACTTGAGCCCGGTGGGATTCCAGCCGGCATCATGATTTCCCTTATTGGTGCTCCCTATTTCATTTATTTGTTATTAAAGAAATAGGATACGCTTTAAACTCACATTTCGCAGGTCAGATCTAGACTTAGCCAATTTTTTAGATTAAGTTTTTAAAAACGTTTAATTCTTCTATTCAGCCGACAAATTTTCCTTTTTTTCTTCAATTGTCGGCTGTATTCGACATGTCCAGAACGGTCTGGCTGAATTTCACGTTAGTTCTTTACTGATTCTTTCTGTTTCGACACGTATATCGAGGGGTCATACCCGGCTAAACACACAATTCGCTTGGTTTGTTCTTGGATGTTGTCTGGCAGGTACCTCATGGTTTCCGATCCTTGTCGGATGACGATGATACGAACGTCATTCAATTGTTCTAACAGTGCTTGTCCGGTCGGTTCAAACAGTTTCCGTTTTCCCATGAGGATCAAGGGTTCTTCCTGCTTTTTCATTTCAGCACGGATTCGATATTCAAGCATGCCATAGATTAATAACGCCACCACATAGACGATACCAAGCGCTTCAATACGTTCCGGCGTTTTGACAAAGACGGCGTCGATCATCTGTGCATCCTTGAGTAACCGAAATCGGGTCTCCGCCGCCGATTGACCTTTATAGGTTGTAAGCATGTCCACATCGGAAAGCCTCGAGCGATCCATCCGGTTGGTCATTAAAATAAACGTGCTCAATAGCCTTAATTTTTGGTCGATTTTCCCTTGATTTTCCTCAAGGAACGATAAACGGACCCGGTAAACGGTGGCGGTCTGAGTGACTTCGTCTTTCTTGGGTCGTCCACGGCGTTCGCGTTTGATCGGTTCTTCTCCGATATCGATTGCGTTAGCTATAGCCTCTTCTTGGCTAGTTTGCGCTTGCGGCACCTGCTGGGTTCTTTCTGCTTCAGTGAGTC
>NZ_JAYKTS010000011.1:0-81991 GCF_037024155.1 Bacillus sp. 2205SS5-2 | reverse complement strand
TTTCACCTTCTGTTTTTCCAATTGACTCGAGTGGGCAACGAGGAATCGATACAACCGCCCCTCTAGTTCTTCTTCAAACGCTTGGTAACGGTAGTTGGAGCCATTCGTTTGGCTCGTTAATTTCCCTATGACCTCCCACTTATTGTTCTTCCACGCCTTGCTTTTTAATTCAGTGGAAAGTCTGAAGGTATCAGGAAGCCGCGAAAGAAAATCCAACTGATGGGCAGCTAAATCTTGGAGATTTCCTTTTGAAATGAGGGCAGAATCGGCTTGGTATAGGAGGTTCGACCAGTTCTCTTCTGACAGGGTTTCACGTAATTTCTGAACAAATTCCATGTTCCATTTCACATCCGAGGTGTTTCCATTCTCCAACTTGGCTACGATGGGGATCCCTTGAGGAGTGACGCCCATGCCCAGGACGATTTGCTTCAAATCCGGACGTTTTTGTTTACTGTATCCATACGTGACGGAAAGGGGTTCTTTTTCAGATAGACCAGAAGAAGAAGAATCGGGAAGATAATCGCCAGATACGGAAAAGGAAGTCGTGTCGCAATGTAAAGTATCGAGTGCTACATTCAGTTGATTTAAGGTCGATAAGGCTAACGGGGTGTTGACTTTCCACGGATCGGCTTCGTATAAATAATCAAGCGCTCTTCCTAACGAATCATCATTGAACTGTTCCGGTTTTACATCCGATCCAAAGAGAAGTTCAACATCTTGTTTTTGGTAAAATTCCTGGACCTTATAGAGAGGAGATTTTTGGCCAAGGATGTTTAGAACCAACGCCTTGAGTCGGGTACCGGGGGGACAGGCCACAGCGCTGTTAATCCCAAACGACCGACTCATTAATCTTTTCTTCAAACTGAATTTCATCCATTAATTTCGACAATAGTTGTGATGGTCCCACGTCTAACGTAAGTACTTGATTCACCATAATTTGACCCTCCACTTTCATCATTACTGTAAGGTTCTAGAAAAAGTGGAGGTATCCTTCATAAAAATAATACTTGGATAATTTTTCATGCGGAATGTGAGTTATAATAAATTATCGATCTTTATTTTAAAACTACATCCATCCGGGTGATCAAGGGTTGCTTTTAATAGATTTAAGATATGCTTATTTTCCCCTGTACTTCCCCTAATTCTTCCTGAGTTTCTTTACGTGTCGAATTCTTTGCTTTGTTACCAAATTTGTGTGAAATTTCATCCAATAAATCCGCCAGTCCGTCAATAATCTCTGATTTCTGATGTGCGAATAAAACTGACAAAATGGTATAACGAATGGATGGAGGATGTGCACGTAGCTCCGTGGCTGTTTCAGTTGCAGCACGAAGGCGATACTTAGTGACAAGTTTAGGTGCCGCCAGATGATCAAAAGGCCCTCAGGGATACCTAGGTATCCCTGAGGGCTAATAACTTCTGTAATTCCATCTCCATTGTGGCAACACTTGGCTTACGTGGAGAAGACAAAAGATCCCGAAAAGTCATAATCTAACGGCTTTCTGTTTCTTGTCCTTCATTGACACGAGAATCCAACAAGGCATCAATAGTTCGTTTTAAACTCCCTGGGGAAGGGGGTTCCACTTTCTGTTTGCGAAAGAAGCCATAGGATTGATTGGTTAAGAAATCAATATAATGTGACAGGGATACATGCTCTGCCAACCATCCGCTTAATCGTTCATTATCTGCACCTATAAGTTCTCGAAAACCAAAAAATTCTCTTATCATGTTACGATGGCGAGTATAAATTTTTTCTTTTCCATCCCATCCATACTCTTCAAAACAATCTGGAGATACATCTATTTGTTTTGCAATATATTCAATAATAACCCTTGGAATATCTTGCTTTATCGTTGGGGATTTTGCATCCTGTTGGAAATATTTCAATAACAGGGCAAAACCCAAACGATTTGCCTCGGTTCTATTTCCCATAAGTAAATTTAGTTCATCTGGCTGGCATAAGTATAAAATCAGTTATAAGCTCTTCTTCAGTCCAGTTTCGTTTCAATACTTTCCCCTCTAATCTATAGTGTTTATTTCTAGTATAATTTTGATAGGGCAACGCTAGCAAGTGAGCTAAAAGAATTACTTTCATCTGTTTGTTTTACATTTATTGTAATCCTTGTGACGGACTAGAGAAGCAACCCTGTGATTGAGCCTTTAAGGGATGAATAGTACTACGAATAGAAGCATAGAAACAAATAAATTAAGATAGCCATAAGCTGTTCGTCCTTGTTGAAATCCTTCTAATCCCATAACCAACATCATCAAACCTAAGAAGAACAACATGTATAGTAGTAGCCAAACATGTTTTGTTAGTAAGCTATAACCTGACACAGTAAAAACTATTACATCTAACATAATTCTTAAATTTCCCTACATAGTTTTCTCCCTACCGGTAGGACAGGTTCCCAAAAATAGGAGTCTACATAAATACTTCCATTGTTTGGTTTCGCTATAAAACAAGACCCGAAAAACATCCTTCTTCATTTTATTAAAGGTACATTTTTTTAGCTCATAGCGTTTCTGATATGATCAGGTACCATCATCACTTCAGTAGCTATTGCTGGCATCTCCTCATCCTGTACAATACACTCTTCCCAATAGTGAATATGTTTTTTCATGACATCATTTTTCTTATTTAATTCCTCATCAGAAAGTTGAACTTCTTTCTTATTACCTTGTATTGCATACCAATAAAGGTATTCTCCGTCCTCACCTTTTTCTCGAAACATCGTTTCAACAAATAAGTTCTCATTCTTCAAAATAATCAATACCTTATCCATATTTTGATTTAGCATATCCATCCACTGATCCACCTGCTTTGTTTTTCCATCTTTAATGCGAAATTTACTTAATCGAGCTTTCATTTCCTACGCACCTCCATCTTATGTATCTATTAAAATATAGCACAATTTAACAGGTAGAACACAGGCTTTCCATATTCGGGAAGCGTCTTCATCTCAATTACAAACCTTTCCTATGGAAGCTCCACTGATCATCTCCTATTTAACGTCCGAACCACTTGTAGTTGATGATCAGGATTGAAGCCAGGATTCACTTCGACATCCACTTCTTCTACTCGAATAGAAATACTTAGATTCTGATTGATCAACTTGTTCAGATAGATCCATGGGTAACCACTGAGTAGTTGTTTTGATTGGACTTTCGACAACACTAAATTTTCTAAGCCAGTAATAGAACTGGGAGTAGGTAACAGGTTTTATTGAAACTTAAATTACCTAATGAGAGACCATAACTTGAGATTAAAAGAACGATTCAGGATCTCTTGTTCAATCAAATTGAAAAATGAATTCGTGCTCTCTTTAGAAGGGTGACGAGAGTATCGAAAGAACGAAAAAAGTATGACTGGGAGAGAAAATTTAAGGAAGCTGGGCATGGAGACAATCTAATTTACGATCCGTTGTTCTTCACCTTAATAAATGGTTTTATCCAATCAGTTGATTGTAACGGAGATGCTCGATTCCTATAGGAATAGCGGGGCATGTGAGACCACGCAGGCGCAAAGCGCAGGATGCTCACCGTCCGCCCCACGGAATGCGAGCATCCTGTTGAGGAAATCAACCACTACTCGCTTATAAAAAATATCATCAATGTTTACAAAAAGAAGCCAATTTGAAAAAAGATTGATCAAAATGGCTTCTTTTATTGTGAATTAGTGTACAATTTTTATAAAAAAGTTGGATCAAAAAATATCATACATCTTCATACAGCACAGTTTGCTTAAATGTTCACCTTCTAAAACGGTTAAACTTTTTTCCAGACATCGCATCTTTTTTATAAGCTTCTTCGCTATTTAGTATTTAGTTCAAACAACTATGTAGGTTTCGGAACTCAATCAATTATTCTTGTAACAGGTGGTGAATGCTGAGCGAGCAATTGAACTCATTCCCTTGTCCGGTTTGGTTTTTCGCTTGTTTTAATCAATATGTAGAATCCTGATATTAAGCTAAAATGGTAGCATCAATTGAACCCTAGAAAATTGTCTTGTCAACACTAAATAGCGAAGAGCCATATTCAGTCTATATAGATATTCTAAATACTTTTCGCCGAATAACATCAAAAACCAATTTAATTCAACTTTTATAGAGATTTGTACAATCAAAAACCTCGTACCTACCATATTATAAGTAGACCTTTAGGAAGGAGGGATACTATGTCAAAATCCAAATCAAAACCAAACTTTGCAAGTTTCGAAGCCATTATTCCACTAGATTCACAAAGGGTTGTAACAGGCTTCGGTTTTAATAGTGGTTCCCCATTGATTGGGGTAGAACTTACCATCTCCGGTACACCAAATCCTGTTACAGGATTTGTCGATGAATTTGGTGAGTTAAATGCCCTGTATAATATAACAATAGGTAATGAACTAAATAACAAGGCTCTAATTGAAAAAGGTGAACCCATACCACCAGGGTTAAGTAAACCCATATTAAAATTAAATTTTTCTCCTAGTGCTGAAAACATTGCATTATTTGTTTTTAAAAAATTAGATTCAGTTTTAGCTCAAAATAATTTACGTTTAGATAGAGTAACAGCTATCATACCTCAAGGTAAAGGTATAGTAGAAAGAGAGATGTTTAAATGAAGACGCCGATACGAAAGCGGCCTTCACAGTGATTAGAGAAAACCCGTTTTAAAGAGGGACTGGGCTCTGTTGATTGTAGAAGTGCTCTAAGGTAGAGGGAAATAGAAAGCACAGAGATTGACAAAGGTATACCTCTCGTGACTACGTCAAGTCTTTCAATGAACTCTCTAATACTCCAATTTCAGGGACGCGTTATCTGAATTAAGGGGCCTGATCCCCAGCACGGTAAAACTTCGAATTAAGGGGCCTGACCTCCTTAATTCCATGCTTATGTGGATTGCAAGTCAGAATCAGCATTAAAAGCAGGTGTTGGCTACACTTACGTTACATCGGAAAGCATAACTTCAACCCATACAATGACAATTGAAGCAGGGTATGCAGGATACTGGAGATTTGATCCTAGAATGAGAAAATCCACTGGTACAATGGATGCATATATAGATTGGTATCTTGCATCTTCAAGAGATGTAAGAGCGTACTATCCTACCAGACAAGGAAATGATTTAGATGGATGGTTAGTAGCAGTGAAAACTCCACTTTAGGGATGAGAGTGTATAGTTCTTAAAGAGAATCTAATAAATAGAATTAAAAAGTAGGCCATGTTCATTCGGACAGGCCTATTTTTTTAGCAATTTCCCCCAAAATGCATAACCAGAAAAACAATACTATATAAAAATATGCGCAGGAGGAATTTACCCTTTATAGAACCTTATTATAGAGTAGATTATTCAAAGAATAGGAACTTAATAAAATTAGATAATTAAAGGAGTTGGTTTTTTTATGTCGAGAAGAGGAGTTGGAATTTCATTTATAGCAATTGCTTCATTTTTGATTTCATCGAAATATATAAGTGCAGCAATATTCGGTTCCAGTCTACAAAACTGGAATGAAGGATTATTTAACGCAATGTTAGAATATGTGGGTAACACACTGAGCAATCTTAGTGTAATTGCTTTGATTGCTGGGATTTTGTATTTATTCATCGCCGAATTTGAATCTATAAGAAACAAAAAAAAAGAACAGTACTATTAAACTGGCACCTATGTCAAGGACACTATAAAAAAAGAGGTTAAGCAGCTAAAAGATGATTCCTATATTGAATAGGGGTCATCTTTTTTAGATTCCATTGATAACGATAATTGTTATAGTAAACCATGTAATGATTTATTTTTGACTTCAGTTCCTTCAATGTTCTTGCCGATTTATAATCGACCTCATCCTTCAGATGGCCAAAGAATGACTCCTGAGGGGCATTATCCCAACAGTTCCCTCTTCGCGACATGGACTGCCCTAAGCCATATTTTTTTAATAGCTTCTGGAATCGTGGGCTTGTGTAATGGCTTCCTTGGTCTGAGTGGATAAAGGCTTCTTCAGGAAGGATAACTTTTTTGTTGTTCTTCAATTTATGAAGGGTCTGGGTTGCGACGTCCAAAGTGATACGATCAGATACATGGTAAGCTAGTATTTCATTGGTGGATGCGTCTTTTACGGTCGACAAATAAGCCATACGATTGCCATTATATGGTAAATAAGTGATATCTGTCAGTAACACTTTCCCCGGGACTCCTTGCTTAAATTCCCTGTTTAATTTGTTCGGGACGACCTGGTGCTCCTTTGTTGCCTTAGCGATTTTTTTGTAAGGATTCGGCTTCCTATGAGGACACACAATTCCATATTTCTTCATGATTCTTTGTATCTTTTTACGGCTAAAGATCAGATCATACTCATTCTCGAGGATCATCTTTATGGAGCGTGAACCTTTTTTATATCCCCGGCGGTTAAACGCCATTAGGATGAGTTTCTTTACTTCCAAATCCAACTTCTCCCTGGCTTCCCGGTTGGTTGTTGCCTTTAGGTAGCTATAATATCCAGAACGAGAAACCTCTAAAAGATCACAAAAATACCTGGTCATCCTCTTAAATTCATTCCGATTAATTATCTCATGGATCAACTGATATACTTTACTCGTATTTAGTGTTTCTCTTGCGTTTAGTAGCCTCCTTTCTGTCGTTTCTAGCTTTTTTAACAGTTCCACCTGTCCCTCTAGAAGCTTGATTCTTGCATTCTGTCTTTCAATTACTTCGATTGGTGTAAGTTCCCGCTTTATCGGCCTTCCGGAAGCCATTTTCCTGGAATCTGTCAGCCCAATCAGCCCATTCTTTTCATACGATTTCTTCCAACGGTAAGCTGATTGTTCAATTCGTTTAATTCCAATCATATCCGTGTCGAAGCCATTCTCCGTAAATATCTGTCGAGGTAATTTTCCGGTTAGATAGTCATCCAAGAACTTCTTTTTAAATGCATCTGTATAGGTAATAGATTTCATGCTAGAGCGCTGTACATTTGGATTCTTTTGAAGTGTTTTTATCTCTTTAGCTGAAAATTTTATTTTACTCATGATGTCTCCTAATCCCCTTATAGTGAAATTTAAGTATATAAAAAAATACCTGTAGATAAAACACTCTTTTTCAAGTGTCTTAACTACAGGTACCATTTAGTTCCTTTCTTCTCTTAATATTCATATTGAGTGAAATTCATAAATGATATCCAATCTTTGTAATTGATCAGCAAATTATCAGAATCAAAATCTTCCTTCTTCATAAAAAGATGAAAATTAAAATTAGCTTCTTTCATAAAGTGATTCAAAAAGTACATTTGAGTGGCATCAACATCAATTGTGATAAAAACATCTGGATGTCCTTCATCTCCATATCGATTATTTCCAATTATCGGGGCAATGCTTGCATGAAGCATAGCGAATAGGTCGTTCCCCCCCGCTATCTCTAGAGGATAGTATCTCTGCTAGATAACCTTGAAATTTGTTGTTGAATCACTTGATTTTCCTCCGGCAAAAACACTAAATAATTACTGCGATTAAAATTATTTGGTAACGTTTGTGTATAGTGAATAAAAGCTTGTTCTCTTCCTACATTTTCGTTAAACAAAATTAAAGAATTATTCATTTAAAACACCACGTTTTTTTCGATTTTTCGCTTGATAACTTCAAGATACTTATCACTTTTGATAATCATTTCGGTTGACTGCTTATTATTATAATCATTTTTTCGTAGATGCCCATAAATAAGGACTTCCTTCCCCACCAGCTTCTTTTCTGAATACGAGAAGTCTTTCCAATGTTTTTGAAAAATTACGATAGTAAATGGGACATTTGTTGCTTCAAAATTGATATAAAGGGGTACTGCCAACAATTTGACATGAAACCCCGTTAAGAAAATAAATGGAAAATAAAAACTGGTTTCTCATCAATTAGGAAAAAATCCAAATATTTAAACAAGATCGTATCTATGATACGATCTGAAAATACTGTTACTACTGCATAAAAATCAGTTTTAAAGATCTTCAAACATCTCATCAAAGGCGGAACTTTTGATTTGAGAATAACAATCATGAAAAATTATACCTATTTAAAACGTAAATATACTTTACAAAATGAGTATAATACTTTACAATTTTTATAGGGAGAGATTGGATAATGAAAAATCGGGTTAAGGAATATCGGGCAAGATACAACTATTCACAAGAAAAACTTGCTTCATTAATTAAAGTATCAAGACAGACGATAGGGTTTATTGAGAAAAACAAGATGCTTCCCTCGACTTTGCTCGCATTAAAGCTGGCGAAAGTTTTTGATTGCAGTGTTGAGGATTTATTCTTTCTTGAGGAGGGTCATGACGGATTATGAACAGGTTTAAACTATATCACCCTAAATTTATGGTCTTTTTCTACTGTGTTTTATTCTTTTTCTTTGGCATTATTGACCTAACCATAAGAAATCCTAACTTTGCGATAATTACGGTCGGTGAGTATAAAATTCAGCTATTTAGCATAATAATTATATTAGGACTCATTAGTTTTTCTGTTTTCCTAATAATTTATTTTTTTTATTTTCAGAAGTGGAACAAAGGGAATCCTTTTACGCTTAAGCCACCGGAGATAAACGAAGAAGACGAGGGTTCACAAGAGATTTATTATACGGCTGCAAAACGGATTTACATGTTTTACACGGCTGTCATTCCAATATTGATGTCAATTACCTTTTTCTTATATATAATTTCATTTCAAATTGAAACTTACATGATAATACATGTTTTGCTTATGATTTTATTAATTCATTATCTAATTTATTATAAAGTCATTTTAGAATATATTAATTAACTATACTTTTAACTACTAATAGTTCCCTATAGTAGTTAAAAGAAAAAGCCTTCTGAAATTCATACTTCAGAAGGCCACCCTATTAAATACATTCAGCTTTTACACTTACGCCTGTCGTGCTCCACTTCCAATCTCCTGAGAAAGCCTTACCTTTCTCAACTACACACCAAATTGTAAGTGCTGCGAAGACTGTAAATGCTAGCACCATAAGAACTGCTAATAATATAGTGAACCAAGCATTGTATTCTACCTTTTTTTCTTGGATCGTAGAAATCATATCCTCTTTCCAGGTTGTCAAGGAAAGTAATATATTAATCCAAAATTGATTTACTAATGTCATGTTTTCCACCTCCTTTCAATAGTCGTTTTCTTAATAAGCAAAGCTTTTATAACATCATTAAATACATTCAGCTTTTACACTTACGCCTGTCGTGCTCCACTTCCAATCTCCTGAGAAAGCCTTACCTTTCTCAACTACGCACCAAATTGTAAGTGCTGCGAAGACTGTAAATGCTAGCACCATAAGAACTGCTAATAATATAGTGAACCAAGCATTGTATTCTACCTTTTTTTCTTGGATCGTAGAAATCATATCCTCTTTCCAGGTTGTCAAGGAAAGTAATATATTAATCCAGAATTGATTTACTAATGTCATGTTTTCCACCTCCTTTCAATAGTCGTTTTCTTAATAAGCAAAGCTTTTATTAACATCATTCCATCACCAAGTGGAGGAATGATGTTAATAACGTGAAAGATATAAATATAGCCTGTTAGGATTAGAAATGTTTGTTCTGTCCATTTTCCGATAGATATCATAAGGAGACCTACAATTGGTAACAAAAGTGCTGGCAACAAGGCTACCCTAATCATCTCTTTTTTTGACAATTGAAATTTTGGATAAAGTGAGATCTTCATAAATGAGAATTCTACTTGAACTTCCCCTCCTCTTCTGTTTCTTTTAAGACATTGAATATGCAAGTATTCGTGAACTACATATGACAACAATAGCCCACAGAAAAAAATTACATAAAACTGCAAAGTCAACTTTGCCAAAGTGAGGGTTGGATGAATTAAGAACGGGATTGATGTTACAAAAATGGATGTTAGCAGCACCTTTTTGTAATATCCTAAAATCAAACGTGTCAAAAGTATGAATGACAACTTTTGCACAGGGAAAGTAGAAACCATCATGATTTAGGTCTAGTCTTTTTGAAAAGTTGAACCAGAAATAAGTAGATCACAAAAAATAATGCGATTGTTATAAATATGGGTAGCCCACTCGCTACCCCAAATTCTAATGCTACCGAGTCATTTTCCGATGTTGTGCTAGAAAAGAATAAACTGCCGAAATACGATGTGCGATACCCATCTTCATTACTACTAAACAACAAAAATATAAAACTAGATGTTAAAATGAGCAAAGTTGTAATTACTGCTGCGATTAGGTAGTTAATGGCTGTAATCATTTTTTTCACTTCTAAAACTCCTTTTTAAGTTTATCAATCCTTGGATACTGAATAGAATAATGACGACGTAGAATAAGAAGAAAAACAGACTGTTCAGTAAATTCCCCAAGTTCAAGAATGTTAGTGATATACCTATGACAAGAACTGGAATCGTGACAATTGTAATGCTCGTTAAAACAGAAAAAGGATTGTCATTATAGGGAGGGAATAAAATCCCTGCCAATACGAATATTAAAACACCTAATGTAACAACTAAATAAGGAAGGAAAAGATGGACGACTGAATCTACTATAAATATCCCCGACAAAAAAATCGGAATGGAAATAAGATAGACCATGATGATTTGAGAAGTAACCAAATAGAGATAGTCCTTCCAAGGTACATAGTTAAACTTATACATCAATTGGCGAAGATTTTGAGAATAGATAAAGCTATAAATACCATTTATTGCGAGAATAATCGTCGTGTACAAAATAAAGTCACTGAGTTGAAAAATCATTAAGATAAATGCAGCCAAATAAACAAGCGCTACCGTATTTATTGTATTCATGTTTCGCAAGGAGCTCAGCACATATGCCTTCATTAAACGCATTGACTTTGTTCCTGTGATAAGAATGTTCCTGGACTTTGACATGTACGATTGATCTGGGATGATAATGATTACTCCGATAAAGATCAAACAGAGCGCTACGTATATAAGCGTAGTTAGTAAAAAGCCGAATTCTTGGTGAACATTTTGAAAGAGAAGGAGGAAACTCTTTGCCTCATTTGTCCCAAGAAGAAAGTCATTGGCAAGCTTCTTTACAAGTTCTTGAGCTTGACTGAAAAACATTGCAAAAATTAATACTAAAATTGATATATTAATAACATGAAACATTTTTGAAATTCGAAAAAAGTAACAAATAAAAGACGTCAATTTTGAAATAACTTGTAGTGCCAGATAAGTAAAGCTGCTTACATATAGTAAATTCACAATCAAAATGTTGACATAAGTAAATTGATGGATCAAGAGCATTGATAAGACGACGGAGAATGAGAGAAAAAAGATAGCTACAAAGGAAAAAAGTGTCTCATAGATAAAAATTGAGAAGTTTCGTTCCTTATTGCTGATTGGAAAATTGATCGTCATTCTCAAGAATCCATGGACCTTTGAAAAAACAATTTTAAGAAAAATCGTTACAACCATTGTCCAAAGAATTATTGTATTGGAATAAGTATTTAAAAGGAATACAACTGTTTTCTCTGTCTGAATCGTATCAGAGAAAAAAATAAATATGGAATATGAAATAAATGTAGTTAAAATAAATACAGCGAAAAAAAGTAAAATTCTCACAATGTAATTTTTTAAAATACCAAAGTTTAAGATTTTACGAGTAAAAAAAGTGTTATACAAACGAACAAGGCTTTTAATTTGAAATAATCTCATTTTAGTAGAGTCTCCGTAAAATTCAGAATTATATTGATATTGATAGAAAATTATATGTCACTTAAGATGATCTCATTCTTTAAATCTTCATGATTCATTATCCCTCTAAAAATAGAAAGAAGATTAGTAGTTTTATTAACATTATCTATGTATTCTTGAGTATGTATTTTCCCACCATATAACATTACTACTTTATTACACATCTCTTCCAACAGATGAAGGTCGTGTGAACACATTAGTATGATATTCTCAGCACCAGAGAAATTCATTAACAATAGTTTTGTGACTTCACGAGATTCAACGTCCATTCCGTTTAACGTTTCATCAATAATAAGTACTTTGGGGTTGATTAACATAGCCGCGATTAGCTGCACTTTCTTCTTCATTCCATTTGAATATTCCTCCATTAAGACATCCATTGCTGCTTCAAATGAATAATAGTTAGTTAATCGAATGAGATTCTCTGAATGGATTGGTACTGAATACAAATCAAGCATAAGGTTGATGTACTCACGTCCGGTGAGGAACTCTGGTAAGACATCATCACTAGGTAGATACAATATCTCTTGCTTCACTTTGAGAAAATTGTTGTCTGCCCCATCTAGCTTGATTGTGCCACATTGCCTTTCAAGGAGATCACAAATAAGTTTAATCAAGGTTGTTTTCCCGCAACCATTGGGTCCAATCAAAGCAAGAAAATCACCTTTATCAACTTCTAGATTTAGTTTATCTAAGACAGGAGTCTTCTTATCATATGAAAAAGATATATTTTCTATTTTTAACATCATATTCCTCCTTTGGTAGTAAATAACAATAATATCACTTTGTTATTATATAATATAATTAAATAAAATAATAGTAATATTTAAAATAAATAAAATAATATGAATATTTAAAATAAAAAACTGAAAATAGTTTAGTTTTTTAGATTCTGTCAAGAAATTCACAATCTATGATTCCACCCAAGAGCGGACATAACGTAAGCGTCAAACAGCCCACACCTTCTCCATCAAATCGAGGAGTGTCGTTATGGATCGAAAAACAAAATATCAGGTCTGGAAAAAACGAATGGAAGACTATGAAATTAATGGTCAATCCATTTTAGATTGGGTATCTAGTTACAGGGGTGGGCTCACGATTCATCAGTTCTATTACTGGAGAAAGAAATTTGAATCCGAGAATAAACGAATAGACCAGAACACCAAAAATAGTTGGACATCGTTTGAAGTCGAAACTTTCTCAACTACCTGAACCCTACAGGTAAGAATCAATGATATGTTACTTTATATCCCGAAGACGCGAGCGCTGATCATACACATCGAGTGTTTAGGGTGCTGAGACACGTGTGGTCAGTCAAAGACAATTTGATCATACGTGTATATCTTGCACAAAGGAGTACCGATCTAGGGAAATCAATTGAGGGCCTTGCAGCCATTGTTCAAGAAACATTCGAATTGAATCCCTTTTCCTCGTGTCTCTTTGTTTTCTGTAATCGTCAACGAGACAAGATTAAAATACTCCACTGGGAGCTCAATGGGTTCTGTCTCTATTACCGCCGATTAGAAAAGCGTAACTTCCCATGGTCTGAATCCTCTTCCACTTCTCCGCAAGTCATTACTCACCGGCAATTTCGTTGATTACTAGATGGGCTTTCAGCTCGGGCCAGAGCTATTATTTACTGTAAAGTCGAAACTGCCAAAGAAAATGGATTGAATCTATTACAGTATTTAATCTATTTGAGAAACTCCCAAATAAGAGTGCAACAGACATGAATGGATTGACCATCTACTGCCTTGGTTAAAAGGATTGCCAGATCATTGCCGTACCTTTAAAGAGAAGTAAATCATATAACAATCCCTATCTAGTTCATAGGTGGGGATTGTTTGTCACTTACGATTTCCTTAGTGAGTTTTCATTTGTTATTACAGGTATTTTAACAAATTTTGGAGTTTTTTCCAA
Source organism: Bacillus sp. 2205SS5-2 (assembly GCF_037024155.1). NCBI lineage: Bacteria > Bacillati > Bacillota > Bacilli > Caryophanales > Bacillaceae > Bacillus > Bacillus spongicola. The sequence goes on along the minus strand of NZ_JAYKTS010000011.1, from coordinate 68,355 downwards.
AGAAAGATTGACTGCATATATTTTATGTTTTATGTTATTTAATATTGGTATTTTTTTCAGGAAGGCACCAATAAATATTAAGAAAAATAAATAAAATATGAAGTTTTTGATTTGAATGTGTAGCCTAAATTGAATTAGGTTATAAAAGAAAATTAAGTTGAATCATTTTGATACAACTTAATTTTCTTATTTTTGGAGGTAGTAATGATGAACAAAAAGGAAGAAAATATTTTATTCTATTCTTGGGTATTTGCTTTTTTAGGGACGATAGGATCTCTTTATTTTTCTGTGATAAGAGGTTATGTTCCATGTGAGTTATGTTGGTATCAAAGAATCTTCATGTACCCAATGTCTGTTATTTTATTTATTTCTATTTGGAAAAAAGACACAAGTGTTTGGATTTACTCTTTAATACTATCTGGAATTGGAATAATACTTTCATCTTTTCATTATTCTATTCAAAAACTTGCTTTTTTTACAAATAGTATTCCATCTTGCGGCGAAACTCCTTGTTCAGGTGAATATATTAATTGGTTAGGATTTGTAACAATTCCATTTTTATCATTAACTACTTTTGTTATAATTTTCATTTGTAGTTTATGGATTAAAAAATTAAGAAAGGAAGAACCTCAATGAAAAAAATATTAATTTTTTCGAGCGTAGTTATAACATTATTTATAGGAATTGCTGCAATTAATTTTTATAAAAATGCTAAAGCAATAGAGGATAATCCATATAATAAATCAAATCTTCATCCTGAGACTGTTAAATTACTTGATGATCCAAACTATCAAAATTTAATTTTGCCAGAAGAGCTAGAAAACAAATTATCTAAAGATGATGTAGTTACGGTGTATTTTTATAGTCCACTATGCACTTATTGTGTAAAAATGACTCCCATGATTTCTCCTTTTGCGAAGGAAATAGGTGTAGATTTAGTTCAATACAATATATATGAATTTAAAGAAGGATGGGATAAATATAAAATTGATTCTACACCAACAATAGTTCATTATGAAAATGGAAAAGAGGTAGCTAGAATTGTTGGTGGACAACCAAAAGAAAAATTAAAAAAATTCTTTGATACAAATCTACTAAATTAAAAGGCTCTTCGCCATTTACAGTGATTTTATAGAGAGAATTCAACTCTATTTTTCTCAAAAACTAAAAACCGGACAAGGAAATGGGTTCAGTTGTGAGCGAGGTATGGCTCCGAACTGTTACTCATTCTTTTTATTTAAGTGCAAAATCAAGTTTTCCAGCAAGCAGGTAAATCACGGCGATCATATTCTTATCAGAACGATACCCACGAGCTTTTCTCTTAGCTGCCTGAAATAAACTATTAATCCCTTCTAGCAGTCCGTTATTTAGGTTGGACTTAAACCACTGGGTGATTCCGTCGTAATGGTTTTTAATCATTTTGGTCACTTCTACCATGGGTTCTAATCGGCAGCGTAGGCCCCATTGAATCCAATCTTTTAATGCCATCTTGGGGATTACTCCTGGGTAACGATAAATCTCTTGCAAGGTAAGTTTCATTCGGTATGCTTTCGCAGTATGGGTATTTTTACATATCCCCCCGATAAGGTTTATTAAGAGGGAAAACAACGTATTTCAAAAAGTATGCAACGCTATTGAAATATTTCAAATTGCATTATGATGTATTTCTGAAACGTAAAAAACATGTTTAAAAGAGCATTTCAAATAGTATACTTTTTGAAATAGATTAATAGGATCCAAAATATAATCTCTTTTTTTGGAAAGGGCAAATATGGATATTGTCAAAAGCAGAACTGAGCAAAAACGATTGAAAATTCTTGGGGAAGATGAATTAGAAAGCATTTACGGGAGACCACGTTTTACATATGAGGATCGTTGTCACTATTTTTCTCTTTCTCAACCAGAGAAAGAGTTGTTAGATACATTTCGTTCTGTCAAATCTAAGGTCTACTTTATCTTGCAGCTCGGCTATTTTAAAGTAAAAAACCAATTTTTCTCGTTTGACCTCCATGAGGTAGAGGAAGATCTTCGATATATTTTAAACGAGCATTTTAATAATCGTGAAATGGTCACTCTAAATGTAGTTGGTAAGAATACTAGGCTCAAACAACAACACTTGATTCGTGAATTTTTCAACTATCGCAGTTGTGATGCCGAAGAAAAACAACAATTAGAGAAAAAGGCTTGCAAGGCAGCTACTTTTAGTGGGAAACCAATCTTTATTTTCCGTGAAATTATGAATTACTTATCAGAGAACCTCATCGTTATTCCTGGTTATAGTTTTATGCAAGAAACGATAGGAAAAGCCATAACTCATGAACAAAACCGATTAATTGTTATGATGCAGAATCACCTAAATCATCCTGATATCGATTCCTTAAAGCGACTACTTGAAGATTCTCAAGGTCTGTATGAAATTACGCAGCTTAAACATGAACCAAGGGACTTTAGTGCAGGTGAAATAAAGCGAGAGTTGGAGCGAGGGAAACAAATACAGTCTTTATATCGGCTGGCGAAAAAATTGTTACCAGGGTTAGGAGTTTCTAATGAAAGCATCAAATACTATGCTTCATTGGTAGGGTATTATTCGGTCTACAGGCTCAAGCAACTCAATGAGTGGGTCGGTTACGAGGAAGCACGGGGACGTATCTCGTGCTTTCCTTCTTCAATTTAACACTGGGTGCCTCTCTACCCGAATTTTCTTGTTTCACAAATATGTTTCACGTTAATATTTTTAGCAATCACTAATTTTCAGGGGCAATTGGTGGTTGCTTTTATACGTTGATAAAATGCACTATCACTCTTACTATTCTTTGATGAAAGAATTAAACAGCTACAGTAGAGGGATTTAAAGATTGGGTATTTTTGCATATCCCCCCGAAAAGGTTTATTATGAAAAACTTCCTTATTTTTACTTGTGGGAGGTCCTATCAAAACTAAACCCCAAGGCATTCTCTAGCAGTCCTCCATTAAAGCAGATGTTGGTTTGGAATAAAGTTTGATCAAAAATGTCATGTAAAGGCTCACCTTATGACAAACAAAAAGAATCCATTTTGAAAAAAGATTGATCAAAATGAGTGCTTCTCTTTAAATTGATAGCTTAATTTTTATAAAAAGTTTGATCAAAAGTATACTATCCAAAGGGGGAAAACGGTACATCTTTTTTGAAACCGGTATGACTTTATTGTAAACGGTACATCTTTTTTATAAACGGTACGACTTTATTTCAAATCCACAGTTGGTTTGGAATAAAGTTTGATCAAAACAACTGATAAACCTTAATAATATCGCGAACAAAAAGAAGCCATTTTGAAAAAAGATTGATCAGAACGGCTTCTTTCATTGTGAATTAGTGTGCAGTTTTTATAAAAAAGTTGATCAAAAATTTCCATAAACCTCTATATATCAATATTTCCTCTAATACTCTCCTTCTAAAACGGTTAAACTTTTTTCAAAGTAATCAAACTTTATTTTATCAGAAGTGGGTTTTGTCCCAGCCTCTTTTTCTATTTTTTATTCATCAATCAATCATTTTCACTATTTCATCAATAACCAATTTAGGTTGATCTAAATGAATATAGTGACCAGCACCTTCGACTGTAATGTGAGTATTATGGTCAGATAATGAAGCAATATCTTGTTGTAGCATAGCCCAAACTTGTTCCGCTTCGTTGCCTAAACCATGTTCTGTAGCTGATAGGACGGTAATCGGAATGGTACGTAATGGATCTGATTCTCGGGAGTCTAAAGCTTGTTGAAAACTATTCATAACAGTTTCATAGTCTCCTTCGGCTGTAAACTGTTCATAATAAAATTCTTTCATTTCTTCTGGTAAATAAGGTTCAATCATTAGCTCCTCTTGACTTTCATGTGAACTGTCAATGAATACTATTCCATCTAACTCGTCTCCAAATTTTTCTGCATATACACGAGCATTGATTCCTCCAATGGAATGGGCAACAATTACATAAGGTGCCTTAATTTTTGATTTTTTAATCGCTTTATGAAGTTGCTTTGCATGATGTTCAGCGTCCTTTGGCATTTCACCATTACCACTTTGACCTAACCCTACTCGGTCATAAGAGAGGGTTTGGGTTACTTCAGATATTTCCGCTTGAAGTCCATTCCAATTACTAGAGTCATCTCCATAGCCGCTCTCAAAAACGACAGCAGGTTCATGCATATCTCGATTCTCAGATCCTTGGACATTTACAAAAAGGTCCACCTTTCCAACATCCACCTTACTAGAGAAATCTTCGTGTGGTTTAGCGGATGCAGTAGTGTTAGTACCGATGAATAGCATGGAGACGGATAAAGATACGGTTAATATTGTTTTCTTCATAGATTTATTCCTCCCTTGTTCTAATGGTAGTTATTAGACAAAAACCCTAAAAGTCCTTCAAGGATTATCTCTCGCACATTACAAATTAATACATTTCTAGGACTAGAATCTATATATTGGTTAAGCGGAAGTGTATCAAAACAATCCCCCTATAAATAAATTTATAGGGGGATTGTTTATCATTCTGTTACTCCAAGTTCTAAATTAACGAGCACATCTTCCGAAATCGCATTATCACCTCCTAATACAAAGACTCGCCCACTCTTGTTTTTTAAATAATCTTTCACTTCTTGACGTGTTTCCGTTGGGTGTATCAATACTATCTGCGCTCCAAATTGGTGAGATAAACCGGAAGCGACTACCGCATCCGGATAGTCTTGTTTGGTAGTAGAGGTAGACTCACCACGAACCAAAATATAATTAAATCTAGAATCAGATAAATGCTGAGCTGCAGCAACACTCGTCGCGTATCGATTTGATCCTGCAATGCGATTCACAGTAATCCCTTTTGATTCTAATTGAGCTGAGAGCTTTTCTGATATTACAGCTTTCCCTCCATAAATATCGACAGAAGTAATGGTATCAGGTAGATTAACAGGTAATTCGTCGCTATTTGCTAAATAAATTGGTTCTGCTACAAGAGAAGCATGAGCAGAAGCCGAAAGAGCATCTGCCACAGTATACCCGTTCACAATAATTGCGTTCGTATTGGTAAAATTGACTCTTGAAACAATTTTGTTGATATTAGCAGCAGTATCAAAACGAGTAGCCCCTGCTACACGCTCTACATCGTATCCTAGTTTCAGTAATTTTTTTTCAACTGTGGTACTTATCGCTGAAGTTCCACCAAGCAAATAAATTTTATCAGTTTTTAGTCTACTAATTTCATTGAGTACAGATTGATCTATTCTCGATGGATAGGTTAATAGTATTGGAGCATCTTTAGCACCTGATAAACCAGATCCTGCTAAAGCATCGACAGGATTGTCAGCTCTTGCAAGAATGACAGATTTTTCATGAGGATATTTCAACCCTTTCGGCCACCCTTGTTTAGACACTTCTATCGCAGTATCTAATCTTGTTTTCCCAGAAAAGCGAATATAATCTCCTACTTCTTCTCCATCAGCCCCAACTATATAGAACGTTAACATTTCATGGATGTTTGGTGAAAATGGATTAGAAATTTCAAAGGTCTGTCCACTATATTCCACCGTTCCGTTATAAAGGCCACTCAAATGAAAGTTACCTGCTCCGAAATATCCCACAATAACTGGTTCACAAAAGTTATTCGGACTTACACCATTTTCAAAACCTACATTATTGATACTAATCGTCATCTCACATTGCCCATAATCAGCTTCACTTCCATTACCAAAAGCTACGTTTGTCGAACTAAACATAGCTATTACAAGCAAGCTACTTAATAATTTATAGAATTTCATTTATGTTCTCCTTTTTCTCCTTATACAAAGACCTATTATTGAATTAGACGTTTGGTTCTATAGTTTTCAGGAGTTATTTCAATGCTCTGTAAATCGAAATACATTTTTTTTATCTTAATATATAATTTTTGCGAATTCTCATTGTTCATTTCTACCAACTGACCAAGTAACTTATCTGTATCTAATAATCGTAACCCATTCTTATGAGAAAAAGTCACTTCAACATCCATACTGTTCAACGTAGTCAATATCTTTTCTAATTCCTGTATCGCAAATTTATCTTTTTCATGCCGATAAATAACAGAAAAAATTATATAACTTATCATTATCCCGATAGCCAATTGCAGCACAATAGATACACTTTCTGCTATGGTTAGAAGGTTGTAAAAAACAACATTATTTATCACTGAATAAAATGGGGACAATAGCGGTTCTAGCAAATAGTTCAAAAACACGTATAACAACATCATATTGATCAATGTACGTACTAAGGATTTGCTTATGTATCTAACATATTTGGCTCTCTCTACAACAAACAGAATGATGTTTTCTACTAATTTGAAATACTCCAGAAAAGTAAATTCTTTCTTTAATTTTCGTAAATTTAATTTCGTAAACCATAAAGTTGTCACTACAAAACTAGCAATAATTAAGAAAACCTTACTAGTCAGAGCAGGTACAGCGGACCCATTGGATAACGTTGTGACTGAGTACATTGTTGCTGTTACCAATATGAAAAATAGTGATATCCCTACTAGCATTTTCCTATCGATTACTGTGTTTAGAAAACTTGACTTACTTGTATCCATTTTATTCTCCTTTATTTTTAATTCTTAATACTAGTATGTTTATTGAAACAATAGAAGTCTTTAAATCTCTGTATAGCTGTTGGTTTGGAATAAAGTTTGATCAAAAACATCTTCCAATCCTCAATATTATTGCTAACAAAAAGAATCCATTTTGAAAAAAGATTGATCAAAATAGATTCTTCTCCTGAAGATTCAATGTGAATTTTTATAAAAAAGTTCGATCATTTTCTACCTTTGTTATTCGACTATCAGCGCCCAACTCTTGAAGACTTGAATTCGAGATAATCTTTAAAAATATTTATAGCTGTATTCAAAAGAATCCCCTGTATTAGTACTATCTAATAAAAATCGCATTCCTAAAGATAAGAACAAATATCCTAACAAATGATAAAGTTTTTAAAGTTGAATAACTCACATCGACCCAATCTATTCATCTCTTAAATAAATAGATAAATAACAAAAAATGAGATAAATATTGTATCAATGACTAACAAGTATAATCCAACATTAGATTTTTTTACCTTTACTAAGCTAAAATTAAATACGCTATCATACAAACTTATAACAAATAAAACAAATGAAATGATAATTACAACAGTGTTTTCTGTAATTAACACTGCAAGTAAATAAATCAACCACCTTCGAAAGAAATTAAACATCATAACAAAAAGAAAGAAGGGAATAGAATTTGGATTTATATCCAACTCAGCATCGGAAGAAATCTCACTAATTCCCTTTTTTATATTCTTAAAATCCCTTAAGTAGTCAATATTAATCCACAATACAATTATGCAGTATACGATTATATATACTTCTTCAATGTTTTTTACCAGATCCATAACTATAAACACCACACTCCCATTGACTAATTGCTCACTTTTTCTTCCATATGTTTAATAAAGCACTTACGATGTTCATACTACGTTACATAAATATCCATTTAATAGGCTAGTCTTCAACAATATAGTTCTTATTTAGAATGACTGTTGTTGTTGATGTTTATTCCACCGTCGAAACAAGGAGTGCACCCATTAAAAATAATAGGAATAGCAACGAGCAATTTCAAAATACCACTCCCTAGCATCCTCTAGTTTAATTACAATTATTGCAAATATTCTATATTTACACAATCTTTCATTCAGTTATATGGCCCTTTATGTCGGTTTGGATTAAAGTTTGTTCAAAAATATCTCACAAACCTTTATACTATCACCTGCAAAGAGAAGCCATTTTGAAAAAAGATTGATCAAAATGACTTCTTCTCCTGAAGGTTAATTGTGGATTTTTATAAAAAAGTTCGATTATTTTCTACCTTTGATCCACAAGCGCTCCCGATTGCCGAAAATATGAATTCGAGGTAACTCCAATTATGTAGTTAAGTTATAATGTTGTTATTTGGAAGTAGGGGCGAATAAATTTACTGAACAGTTTCTTCGAAGTGTTCAGTAAACTTCTTCTCGTTCATCCATTTTAAAATGAAAATCATGGGTCCCTCCTCACCTTTCTCAGAACTATGATGAGGAAGGTGGGAATTCTGGAAATACTATGGGACACTGTGGTGGTCTAACGGGTGATGGACAAGTTTGTGGTAAAACGTCTCTAGGTTGACAGAAGTCGGCTTCTAATTCTACGGCTACAGGGAATGTAGACTGAATACTTTGGCAAAGGGTCAGCTTAATGATTACATTAGAGAATGTGATTTGTCCGCCCCCTGGAGATTCAGTAAGAGTGCCCGTGCTCACGAGAAAACACTCTCGTTGAGTATAAGTGATATCAATGTTGGTTCCAGTAGGCGCACATAATACGACTTGCTCAAAGAGAGAAAATCGTTGAGGACCACTAACACCTGTGATGGCTAGACCTACTGGTATATTTAAATCCCCAGCTCCAAACTGACTCTCTCGTACAGGTACTGTTGGATCGGATATATCATAGATTTCAATGGTACCATCAGAAGAATTACTTACATAGAGGATCGAACCTGTAATTTCTAAACCTGTTGGCCCAGATAAATCCCCGGTTCCAAACTGATCCTCTCGTACAGGTACTATTGGATCAGAAATGTCATAGATTTCGATGGTGTTATCGCTTAAATTACTTACATAGAGGATCGAACCTGTAATTTCTAAACCTGTTGGCCCAGATAAATCTACAGCTCCAAACTGATCCTCTTGTACAGGCGCTGTTGGATCGGAAATGTCATAGATTTCGATGGTGTTATCGCCGTTATTACTTACATAGAGAATAGAACCGGTGATGGCTAAGCCTGATGGCTCATCTAAATCTACAGCTCCAAACTGCCCCTCTCGCACAGGCACTATTGGATCGGAAATATCATAGATTTCGATGGTGTTATCATTTATATTACTTACATAGAGAATGGAACCGGTGATGGCTAAACTTACTGGTTGATCTAAATCTCCATCTCCAAACTGCCCCTCTCGTACAGGTGCTGTTGGATTGGATATATCATAGATTTCAACGGTGGAATCGTCTCTATTACTTACATAGAGAATAGAACCGGTGATGGCTAAACCAAATGGCTCATCTAAATCTCCACCCCCGAACTGGCCTTCTCGTACAGGCGCTGTTGGATCGGAAATATTATAGATTTCGATAGTACTATCGTCACTATTTGCCACATACAAATACTGTTCCTCTGTATTGCCACTTCTAAAGACCGTTCCATCGGCCAACATAATCATGAACGTAATCATTACATTCTTTTGAATCGTTACCCATTGTAGCGTTACTTCTTCCCCATCAATGATAACCGTACGATCTTCCCTACTCACGATCTGAAAGGGATTCGTGGGATCAGGTAGTACCTCACATGTAGTCGTTACTCCTGATAAGTCTGCTCCAGCAGGTAATCCAGGGAAAGAAATCGTTGTATTCCCTAATGGTAACGTGAAATCAGCTTCATTGATGATCCAGTCATACACCTTGTGAACATGTATACAAATGGGTTCTTGTCCATCTTGAAAAGGATTGAGTTGCATCATTTATTGTCAACTCCTTTCATAGTATCATTCTATGAAAGCTCAAAGGAGTGGGTGTGGACGCTCACCTACTTTGTGTCGCTCTTTGGGTCAAAAGGTTAATATCCTCTTTTCTCAAACTACCACATAGCAATTTCATTGGAGTTCACTTCACAAGGCTATTTCCGCAAAATGGACAGAATTTAATTGGTATAAATATACTTTCTTCACCTTCACCATAACTTGAATCATATATTTCTGTTGTCACTTCCATATATGGGCTACCGTCAATTTTAGAAATTTCTAACTTATCTCCATTCCGTAATTCTTTTATGGCTAAATTCATTTCTTCACATTGATGATCTTTGATAGACATTTCCTCACTCCTTTACTTCGCTTTTTGTGTAAAGAGGATAGTTCAATTAATTATTGAGCGCTTATCTCTCCACTCCAACCACATTTACAAAAGTAATTCCAACAAGTCGTTTCTAAGTGTTGCTTTGAAATAAAGTTTGATTAAAAACACCAAACAAACCAACATTTTACGTTAATTGAAAAGAACCCGTTTTGAAAAAAGTTTGCTCAAAACGGGTCAATTCTTTGTGAAATAATTTGCATTTTTTATAATAAAGTTTGCTCATTTCCTGCTGTTAATCTGCAACAATTGTCCCCGATAGTTGATTTTTTTAACAAACAACTACATTGTTTTCTTTAACTTCAATTACTTGTGTATTTGAAATGGGCAAAAGATTTAACGTGGAACCATAATGAACAATTAAATCCGATGCCGCGTCCTTAAATGGCTCGTTAATACAGTGAGGAACAGGATAAAATCCAACTAAGTTCAGACCTTCAAATGTGTTCAAGTTTGTAGCTTTTTCTTTATCATCCATAAATCTCACATACTCTATATTAGGAGAAGTTACTATTGCTCCTGCCGATTCCCCAATATACAATTTTCCCGAATCAACTTGTTCTTTTATTATCTTATCTGCTCCTGATCTTCTCAGCTCTTGCAGCAGGAAAAACGTGTTTCCTCCTGAAACATAGATAAAATCATTTCGTTCCAATTTTTCTTTAATCTCTTCTTGCGTTGCTACAGCAACATCAAGTTCTTCAACTATCACGCCCAACTTTTTGAATTCTTCTTTTGCTGTATAAACATAGTGAACGACTTCTTCTGGGATACTCGCAGTAGGAATGAATGTTAAAATTTTCCCTTTTAAATCCTCATCAACAAATTCCCTGAATAGATCAACTACATCTTTAAACGAAGATGTTAAAAATATTTTCTTCATATCAATTCTCCTTTTTCGTTATTGCTTTTATACAGATTTGAAAATCCCTTTAACAAAATTTGGCTCGATTGCGGTATAACCTTATATTATTTTTACCATAAAAAACACCCTTTGGACAATGCAAAATCCAAAGGGATAAAGCTTCGCAACTTTTTCACAAACGTCGCATCTTTATTTTAAACATCGCGAGTTTATTTCAAATCCACACTAAGTAGCCGTCATTCTTTATTATCTTTCCAGTGCGTGCTGAACGAATTACACCTACAGCATGTTGTTCGTATATCTTTAAATTCTCGTTGTTACACTTAGGGCACTTTTCGTATTCCATTTTAATCACCTCAATGTGTCACAGTTTTGGTCAATTCTTACCCTATTTTGTTGAAATACTCATTAAGATTCAGCTTCTTCGTGCATTTTATCAATCCACGAAATTAAACCTTCTATTGTTGGATTAGTCTTCTTTTCTTCACAATCAAGCATATAATATTTTACGCTTTCGCCTATGTCCGAAAGCCAGTTTGATCTAAACTAACCTCATAGTGTATAGCAATAATAAAGTTGTTTAATTTTTGCTCTAGAAACGAAGTAACCACCTAACAAATAATTTGATAAGTAGTTTTAAAGTTGTTTAATTTCACTAGTGTTGCATTAATTTAATGTAAATATTTAAAATACTCACAATCTTCAATTTTATTATTTTATGCAAAGAAAAAGTCCTTTATAATGGATAAAGTCAGGTGGTAACCCGTCCCAATCCACTAAAAAGGACCAAAATCATGGACAAGATTACACGAAAAACTTCATTTGGGCAATGGTTTTCTCCGATAAATTTTCAATCATTTGAAAAAGATGTGAAAACCATGCAATATAACCGTTATACTAAAAAACTAACTATGGATTCATTTCTAAAACTTATGCTTTTTGCACAAGTAAAACAATCTGATAGCCTTTACGATTTGAGGGATGCTCTAATTGATGACGACTTTCAGCAAGGCGTCAACATAGAGTCCATCAGTGTTTCGCAACTTTCTCGTCGATTAAACAGTATTCACCCTGATATTTTTCAACGGCTGTTTCTAGATTTAGTCGTGCAGATTCATCAAAAAACAAACTATGCGAAAATCCCTATGCCATTAAAAATCATTGATTCGAGTACACTACCTTTAAATTTGACCTACCACCAATGGGCGGAGTTTCGGAAGTCAAAAGCAGGTGTGAAATTACACCTCCGCCTTGTATTCATGGAAAACGGATCATCCTACCCGGAAAAAGCGGTCATTACAAACGCCATTGAACATGACAAGAATCATCTCGAAGTTTTAGTTGATGACAAAGAATGCATGTATGTGTTCGACCGAGGCTATATAGATTATGAACGCTTTGATCGGATGACCGATGAAGGGTATTTTTTCCTTTCGAGATTACGGAAAAACGCCGTGACACGAGTAGTTTATGACTTCGAAATTCCAGAGGATTCTTCTGTTCTATCGGATCAAATGATGTTGATTGGTACCACGCAAAATCGAGCAGAGAACTATTTTCGCTTACTTAAGGTCATCGATTCAAAAGGAAACCTACTTAATTTAGTTACGAATCGTTTTGATTTAGAACCTGATGAAATTTCAGAAATGTACAAATCACGCTGGGCAATTGAATTGTTTTTTAAATGGATCAAACAACACGTAAAGATAAAGAAATTTTTTGGTCAAAGCGAATGGGCCATTCATAATCAAGTCTTCATTGCGTTAATCACGTATTGTTTACATGTCCTAGCTCAACAAACCACGAATAGTAAACGGACAATTTTACAAATAACGCGTTACTTTATAGGAACCATCTGGAAACCAGCACGTACTTGGATCCGGAAAGTCGAAGGAAAAACTATTCCGTAATATAAAATAGGTCGTGTCGCTACTGTATAAATGGAAATAAAAACCAAATGGACGAGCCACTTTTGTTCAGGTGCTGAATTTTTTGCTCTTAACAACGAAAACAATATAACTGAATATTAAGTCTTTATTTATGCAACACTAATGGACCATTATGAATGTAATAATTATTGAGTATTTTAAAATCATAAAGAAAAACTCTGGATAAGGAGTTTCCTCTAACGAAACCATTCCATCAACATCTGTTGTACTTCTAACCCTTTGTATCAGGACTATCATCAATGAGAAAGAAGTAATAAAGGAATATATACCAGTTTTTACTAAAGTCCTCTCCACAAAAATCCTCCTTAATCTAAATTGTTCATTTCACCTCTAACACAATTGTAACATTTTGTGATTTATTTAGTGCCTCCTTATTCCATAAAACTGCCCAATAATTGAACAAGGGCAATAGCCAGATCAATTAGATGATCTTCAGTTATTGCCCCCTTTACATGAAGATGAATTCAAAAACTCTTAAACTCCAAGGTTGCTTACTATCCAAGTTGAAAATATAATTCCGCCTATTGTATTAACGACTCCCAAAACCATAATTATCTTTCCTTGATTACCTACTTCATAATCTCTTCTTAAAACTAATCCAAGAAAAAACGCAATTGGGCCAAACACAATTGGACTAAATAGATAAGGAAAAAATGCCGAAATCCAACTTATTGTTAACAATATTTTCCTTCCATCTTTCTGTTTAATAGTCTCTCCCATAAGTAAATACCCCCTAATTATTTGCTGAGTTTTATCACAAAACATATTCTTCTTATTTCATAAACCTGCCCTTTAATGGAGTATTGATAAAACCGAGACCAGCTCCTGATCTTCAGCTATTGCCCAATTTAATGGAATAACCATCTCCCCAAGGACGAGGCGACCTGGGTTTGAGTTTTAAAATATCGATTAGAAAACTCGGTTAAAAGTTGCGGCTATCTTCGAAAATAATTCAGATGGTGATGGGAAACCACGATCAATAAAGTACAACTCATTTATAATAAGAAAGAGAAGTGAAACCAAGACAGCAATAACAATAAATATTGTCCATATTTTTCTATCTCTATCTCTTTTTACATTTTTATACTTCCTCTTTCTGTATAAACTTTGAGCCATTCGTAGCCGTTGATTTTTATCTTGTTTATCGGCATTCATAGCTTACAATCCCTTCTTTCAACGATCAACTTATATGTTTAATACAAAAAACCTAATACTTATCTATCGTTACTCCAATAGACTTCCTAATAAAATGTGCCTATTAAAGAATCCAGCCCCTTTAACTTTATTCCAATTATTTCAAAATCGAACAGATCATTCAAGAAAAACTATAAATAAAAAAGAAGCTCATCTAGTTCCGGATAAGCCTCTATAATTGAAATCCTAAATAAAAGTTCGCTTTGATAAGAGAATAATCAAACCGCACAGTAACGCTACAATAACTAAAGAAAAAAAGTATAAAGCTGGTGAAATTGTAGCGCCAAATCATATTCTGTTGGGTAGTTTTTCAACATTGTTCCAAGCAGCTTCCATATCAGGAACATACCTCTTCGTCCTTATATAGCCTATTGTCATCGTACTAATGAAATAAACTATATGAATAGTAATTGAACATAAAATTGCTTGAATTATTACTTTCAATTCCAATCACCCTTCGAATTCATCAAAATTATAATTTCATTTGTTCAGCTATACTGCGGATTTTTTTACGCTGCTGTCCAGTTGGTAGCCGCATTCACTTATTCCGTTAAGCTGCCCGTTAATCCAATAACACCAACAAAATAGCGTTAATCCTTCTTGGATCAACGCCCATTTTTTTCTTGAGTAAGCCTTTATTAGAATTCCTATTCTTTTATTGCTTCAATTTTTCTAATAATCCACCATCATCTATATTTCGTATGATCGAAATTTCCCCATTTTCATTTAAGTTAATTCTTCCAGTGACATTTGCTGTGTTTGTTAGTTCACCTTTATTGTACTCTACTTTAACTTTGTACTTGTAGGTAGCATTTTCAGTGTCACCCTCTATTTTTTGTATGTCAATGTTAGTTGGCTCTAATTGATAGCCATTTTCATATGCAAACCTGAGATATGTCAATGCCCAATTTTTATTAACAAATTGTTTTAAGTCTGCAACTAGCGGCTTATAGTTTTCTTCTACATACTCTTGTAAATCAGGTGGATATGCACCCTCTTGCTCAAGGGCATTAATTAGTTCATCACTAGGACCTGTAAATTCATTTTCTAAATAAGTTTGGATTGTTTTCATATCCTCATCATCTTCCTTTGAAGAACTACACGCTGCCATTAAAACTGAAAAAAAAGCTAAAACCAATAATATCCTGATTAAACCAAAGGCATCTTTCATAATTATCCCCCTTTAATTATTTACGTACTGAAAAAAGAAAGTTTCAAATATCTAATAACACAAAGATAATATTCCTTATTCATAAACACTTTAGTAATTAGAAACTCAATTACTTAATTTTTAAATTTCCATTCGCTTTAACCTGTGCTTACCTTAATATTAGGTTTTTTAAATTCAAAGGAGACCGCCATTTACAGCAATCACCCTTCTAATTTATTTTATGTCTTACTGGAATGACTTAGCTATCTGCACCAATTCATTCTGATAAAGCATAATTTCTGATTTACCTGGATCATAATAGATATCGTACTGCGTTCGTTCATTTTCTGACCAATGAAAAGTACTTCTATTAAGTTCATTATCATCAAACAATT
This sequence comes from Bacillus sp. 2205SS5-2, assembly GCF_037024155.1. Classification (NCBI taxonomy): domain Bacteria; kingdom Bacillati; phylum Bacillota; class Bacilli; order Caryophanales; family Bacillaceae; genus Bacillus; species Bacillus spongicola. Next base: position 52,813 of record NZ_JAYKTS010000011.1, on the reverse strand, counting down.
GGCCAGGGTGATAATAACCAATAATATCTCCACTTTCTATCTTCTCACCACTGGAATGTTGATGTTCTTCACCAACACTAGATTCAAAAAATAAAACTCTGAGAATTTGATTTTGCTCTCCCTCAAACCTTACACTATGCATTGTTCCATATGAGGAATCATCAACTGTTTTAGTTGTTACCTCTTCTACTTTAAATGGGAGCTTTGTAGGGAATTTAAATTTCTCATCCAAAAAAACTGGCCTATTTATATCAACTTCATATAACTCTAAATTACTATTTCCATTTTTATTTTCGAAGACCCCTAACTCTGTACCCCCATAATAAGCAAATATTGATATACATGCAGCTACAAAAATAGTTGAGAATAGAGGAGCAAATATAAATCTATTTTTGGTTGCTCTTTTTGCCTTAGCCCCGTTTTTTATCTGGTGAAACATTTCCATTTTCCTTTCATTGCTCAGACTAATCTTATTCAAAGGAGATTCCCTGACTAGTTGTTTGATATTTCTCTCCATCCTTAGTATTCCCCCCTTGCAAATTTTTCTTTACCAGTTCTTTTGCTCTGGACAGCCGTGATTTCATTGTATTTTCGTTAACACCTAATACAGCGGCTATTTCTTTAATTTTCAATTCTTGAAAATAATAGAGGTAAATAACTTCACGATACTTTAATGGTAAATTCAGAATCTCTTTTGTCAGGCAATGTTTTCCGTAATCCTCCAAAACCAAATCCTCAGGTGTTTTGGTATTTCCTTTAGCAAGGGAAGATATCTTATCACTAAGGTATACATACCTTGAATAAGCACTCCTTAGATAGTCTTTAGATTGATTGATGGCAATACTCATGATCCACGTTTTAACAGAAGAGTTACCTTTAAAATTGTCAATATTCTTATAGCACTTTATAAAAACGTCTTGTACTAAATCTTCGGCAATTTCTTTTTTCTTTACATATGTAAAAATTAAGCGGTAAACATCATCATTATACTCGTTGAAGATGTATGCGAATAAGTCATCATTTGAAGAAAAACTGCGATAATTCATAACAACAACCTCCTTTCTTTTTCTTATTAATCATTAGACGATTCTACATTCCTAATCGTTGAAGAATTTAATAAAAATATTCAAATACCCGCTAATACAAAAGGCGATCACCTTATATGGCAATCGACTCCCGTTTTTGTACGATATATTCGGATCATATTTCATTAACCTGCCCTTTAATTGAACAAGGGCAATAGACGAATCAATTAGCTGATCTTCAGTTATTGCCCCCTATAATGGAAGATTGATTTCTTCAGAAGATACCTTATCTAATCACTGAATAGATACTAGTATCTGTTAGTTTACTTCCATCTGCGGATAAATCATCGTTTCTTAATGTCCCTTCAAATTCGAAATCAAGTTTCTCAGGGATTGAGCGACTTCTCTGATTTGTTGATTCACAACGAATTTCAATTCTTTTAAATTTAATGTGATTTAAACCAAAATCAGTTAACTCCTTTACAGCTTCCGTCATATATCCATAGCCACTAAACTTTGTATTAATCCAGTATCCGATTTCGCATTTTGGAATATCCCAGTCTATCCCCTGAAAACTAATGGTCCCTATAAAATCGTTGTTATCCCTACGAAAAATTAGAAAACGGAAACTTTCTCTTTTCAAAAAATTTATATGAGCATTTCTCAAATTAATCTCCGTTTCTTCAATAGTAGGAAGTTCTTGGGCAAAGGGTAACCAAGCCTTTAATTCCTCAAATGAATCTCTAATAGCTTGGTTTACAATATTCCCATCACCAGTTTGATGTGGTGCCCTGAGAACTAGTCTTTCTGTTTCTATTTGCAGCGGAACATCTATTAATATTGGATTCACTCTAAATCCCCTCCTGATTTTTGTTGATTTCTATTTAAACTTTTGCAATAAAAAAACTCTCACCCCCAAGAAATAATTCTTGAGGACGAGAGTTGTAATTTCGCGGTACCACCTCAGTTTGTTGATACGTCACCATACCAACCTCTTCAGGTACTTTCATACCCTATCTTGATATCGGAAGAATCCGTCTTACTATCCCTAATTTTCATTAGCTTGGCAAGAAGCTCCGAGGCTTTATTCATTAAGACGAAAATTACTCCTTTTCAGCAGGTTGGAGCTCTCTGTAAAAATTCAGTTCTTAACTACTCTTCTCATCAACGCTCAATAATATGAAATTTTCTAAAAATTATACCTTTTTTTGCTAAAATTGTCAAAAGCTTTTTCAATTAACGTTAGCAATAGGTAAGCGTTTGAAGCTATCTCCGACTTTTCCCCTGCTCCGCACCGAACGTGCTAGTTTCCCAGTATTCGGCGGTCCATCTACTGACTGATATGTACTAGATTATAAGTTCCTAGTTACTTTGACGATTAGGATAATACGATGTTTTCCAGTTCACATACCTTCGGGTATTGATTGATTTTGTTCAAAATGGTCTTTGAGATGTTGAGATTTTTAAGGATTGACTCTATCTTCTCCATGTCTGTTAGGTGGATTAACCGGTGAATATCCTGGTGAAGAATTCGCAGGTTATGAAACTTATCGTTTCCTCCTAGTGACTTTGGGAGATGGTGATGACAATGCACTTCAAACGCCTGTAAATCCCGGCCTGTGAATTCACATTTCCCCATTTTCATACTGTATCGGCTAATTCTATTATCCGCACCTTAACGCTCAATACCATAGCTTTTGACTACAGCACCTTAAGGTAGTTTGAAACCTCCACCTGTATGGCGATTCCGCCGGGCCCACCGTCATCATTTGTACAGCATAGTTGCTTTGAGTAGTCTCGCTACTCACGGACACTTTCGTGGCGCACAGTCGTCCGCATAGCAGACGAGGTATCCTTCCTTCAGATTAGACCGTTTCTTTGCGTATCGTTCACCAACTTTTGATTTGTATGATTTGTGCAGAGGAAAGAACTTCCATTGGTCAGCAATCCACTGATCTAAATCATTCAACACGATATTAGTGAGGAGGGGAGATCTACCGTCTTTTAAAGTACAATCTTCTGCCTCTTTTGAAGGATAAACGGTGCCTGAACCTCTTCACTGAAAAATAAAGTGACCTTTTTATTGGTCATTTTTTTTACTTATATTCTTTTCTAACAAATTTTTCGTTTCGTTTTGCAAAATCATTTGAATATTTAGCTTTCTCTGCTTCTAAAAATTACCTTATCAATGGAGATTCTGTTCGATTCAACCCTCCCATGTGAGAAGGAACCTTTAAGCTATTAGCAAATAGGGAATTCCTTATCCATGAAAATCGAAAGTCTTTTGACACTTTATTTTGGCTAAAGCTAACTAACATTCCATCCGAATCAACTGATTCAAAAGAGGCCACTTCTCTTTCAAAGTCTTTTATCTTCGGTTTGCGAATGTTCTTTTTGTATAATCCCTCGATATAATCTTTTTTTGTCTTTTGATTAAAAAATACGTTATTATATGCATTTAAATAAAAAAAGTCATTTAATTGATCAACATCTTTCGCTCTACGTAAGGTTAATACACCATTTTTCACCTCAGGAATATCGTAAGCTAGTTTGTCATATAGCATAATACATTTATGAGGTGAGATAGGAAGAAATAATTGTAGCCCCCTCGTTATAAAACCAAAACCTCTGGTATATCCCTTGCTAACATAAAAAGAATTATAACGAACGACAGAATTATCAGATGTAATAAATCTTCTCGCTCCTGTTTGTTCTACAATTAAGATAGGTTCTAAATCAATAACCATAGGTATACTTTCAAGTGCAGCTTTTATCTGGTGATTAGCCGGTTCATTCCAACCAATTGTGAATTGGTCTAAGTCGACATCTTTAAATTCGGGATGTTCTTTCATCATTGTTTTAGTCATAAAGTCAACCATATTATTTGTTGAGTCTGCAGACCTTAAGTTTCTTGCTTCACTTACTAAAATGAATTTTATAAGTTCAATATACTCTTCAAAACTCGGGAATTCATTGGTGTCAATAATACCTTTTATCAGGCGTGTTGATTATCCATTTTCAGGCAGACTAATCCCGTAGAAAAGCCGGGTGTTTTTTAAAACTACACTCATTTCGGATAACCAATCAATTGGGAGATCATTTATTAAAAGAAGTCTTGTAAATGAGATAAATGATAGCTTCGTTTTTACTTCTCGTTTGGATGTATTCTGATACAACCATTTGAGTAAAACGTATGCGATAAGTGCTGAAAAGAGCTGATTATAAACAGCGTTCTCCGTCGTTCAAAAGAGCACAGGAACATTAAGGTTTTGTTTAATCCAGCGAAAAAACGTTTCCATTTTCCAGCGTGCTTTATACATTTCCGCAATGTTCTATGCAGAAATATGCATTAAATCGGTAACGACTCGAATTTCTTTTCCTTTATCATCATGAAAAAACACCACTCGATGTCTTTTGGAAGTTCGGCATTGTTTCGTTCCAAGCTTACAAGTGATATCTCGATTCACGTTTGATCCTTCCTTTTCCATTCGTTGAAGGGACTTTGGGCTAACGATTTCAACGTTTGATTTAAGACGAATCACAAATGATTGACCTTCCTGAAGAAATTGATCAAAACGAGACAGTTTTCCATACGCACGGTCTTCAACGAGAATAAAACGATCATCGACTAGCTTTTCTCCAATTGGACCATCATGTTTCCTTCCGATCGTTTCAATCACTTTTAGAGGCATTTCTGTTTCTTCTGTAAATGCGACATGGAGCTTGATGCCAGAGCGTTCCCCATGAAAAAGAGCCCAAGGAAGGCGGGTTTTTCCAACCGTAATCGTAGTAGAATCAACAAGTAATAGGTTTTTAGGGATTTTTAATGATCTTCTTGTCGCACGATTGCATTTCGAAACGATAAGATGAAATAGTTCTTTCATCAATTGATAAGGGACATGACTTCCTTTTTTAGAAAAGGTAGAATAATTGACTTGAGGTAATCCGTGTTTTCTTCCAACATCGGCACTTTGACGGTAGCTTTTCCATTCATTAGCAGCAGCACAAACAAAATAACAAACGAGTGTCATTACATCGAATTTAGTACTTTTATCCTTATAACCAGTGAGTTTTGTGGCGATTTTTATCTCTTCTGGCAGAATTAACTTTTGAATCAAATTTGGGAAAGTGGTAGACTGTTTCATAGGGACGCTCCTTTTTAAATTGTTTGTGTCGTAACAACAATTTTACTAAAAGGGCGTCCTTTTTTGTAGTTTTTTACTGGATTTAATTGGTTAATCAACACTCTTGGTCCAGCATAAAAGATTGGATTTCCGATAGAGTCGTAGATAATATTCCTTTCATTATATGCCTCTAGCTTATCTTTCCAAGTTGAATGATATGAATACGTGATGGTCTCTGTCGGTGTTCCGATTGTACCTGTGGAGTAGGTATATTCTTTCTTAAAGAGAATATTGCCTCCAGTGTCATACTCATACGTAAAGGTTTTGTTGGTATGAGGGGTGTTTTCACGAATTAGTTCATTGAACTCATTGTACGTATACGTGATCGTCTTGCCCTTTTCTGTAATCGACTTAATATTCCCATTCGGATCATAGGTATAGTCAATCTGATTATCTTTATTTTTGATAGATTTCACCCTATTTGTCGTACCATTGTTGATTCCCTCTTCGTACATCAAGGTTGTTTTAAACTTCGTTGCGCCTGTATCTAGACTTCTTGTTTTTAGACGTCCCAGTGCATCATAAGCATAGGAATCATTTACCATAGAGCTTTCATCGTGTACGTTTAAAATTTGACTGTCTGTCCATGCTTTTCTAGAGAAAGAAACGCCCGGATGTAACCATTTAAGGCATCTCGACCGAAAATGCTGGATCCAATTTCGGTTTTTCCACTTGTGAAATCTTTAAAGACCTCTACTGTAGCTGTATATTTCTTTCATCAAGGAATATTAAGAGTGATAGTGCTTTTTATCAACGCAAAAAAGCAACCACCAATTGTCCATGCATATTGGTGGTTGCTAGGAAAATTATCGTGAAACACTTTTGTGAAACAAGAAAATTCGGGTAGTGACAGGCACCCATTAGCCTTTGTTTTTAGACGTCCCAGTGCATCATAAGTATAGAAATCATTTACCATAGAGCTTTCATCATGTACGTTTAAAATTTGACTGTCTGTCCATGCTTTTCTGGAGAAAGCAAACGAGCGAATGTAACCGTTTAAGGCATCCCTACCAAATAGGCTGGACCCAATAGCGGTTTTTCCACCTGTGAAGTCTTTAAACCCCTCTACTGTATCTGTATATTTCTTTCATCAAAGAATATTGAGAGTGTTAGTGATTTTTATCAACGTAAATAAGCAACCACCAATTGCCCCTGCATATTGGTGGTTGCTAGTAATATTATCGTGAAACAAGGAAATTCGGGTAGTGAAACCACCTAATTCAACAGTGTCACTTTTATTTAACATAAGTTTTGGCGAGTAAGTCTCCTATTCTCTTATTATCATCTCTATAGAATAACACTATCATTTCAACTATTACTATAGGTAAAGTAATGTTTCTTATGATTACTTGAAAGTTACTTAAATCAAAATTATCACCATAGATTTTCAATCCAAACATTCGTTTCCCTATACTGTTTTTTTGAAGCTATCCTTAAACACGGGGAGTGTGAATACAAAAAGATTTATAAGAAAGTTCATCTCGGTTGTTACTTTAAATTCGTCATTTGACAAAAAAGGGATACTAATTAAAACTAATAAGACAGCGATAATAGTGAACAGCAAATAATCAACTAAAAATGCAGCTATTCTTTTAAATACAATGTTACCTTTCATGAACTTTACTTCCTTTCGATTTCAATTTTTCAGCATATTAATATTAAATCTCTCATAACATCTATAGCTTTTTTATACGTTAGAGGTGACAAATAGTTTGGCTGGGAATGGTCCTCTTAGAGTTATAAAAAATAACAATATATTCAAATTAATTTTTCATTGGTTTTGCTTTTGTTTCGTACGTTTATTAGAAAGCATTCAACCAAATTTTTTCAGAGTTAGCCATTTCTAGATTTTTTGAGCATCTCTTGTGTCAACAGTAACTACGAAAGTTTGTACATCCATACTAAATTCTGAGCAAAAGAGATACCAATATTATCTTTAAATAAATTTATATCATTTTTTACAAAATAAGAGAAATTACTACTACTACTATAAATTTTAAAACTTCTTGAATCAGCTTTTTTCATTCTAGTCTAATTTTAGTTTTACTACTTTCCAAAATCAATATTCTTCTTTTGTAAAGTATATAGAACCATCCGCCATTGCAATTTCAAAGAAAAAAGGTCTATTATCTGGAGGGAAAAGTATTAAAGGACATGCTCAAAAGACAAAATGAAGCACGAGATACGTCCCCATGCTTCCCAATAAAAAGGGATGGGATATAACTAGCTTCAAATAATGAAAACGTACCCAATGCATCTAGCATTATATATATATTGTTTGTTGAAAAAATTGAAAAAATCCCCATAAGAAACCTCAATTATCCTTTTGAATTAAAGGAATTTTCTCAATACACAAAAACTTATATTTGAGTTATTCTTAATTTAGAAAGTTTGAGGGATTAAATTTCAAACTTTAAATACATAATCTCATGGGAGGTGAGAACATGGTACTAGTATCTACTGAAAAACAAGGCGATACAAAAAAATGCTAATCTTATTTTAGGGAGATAGTAAATTATTATCTCCCTTTTTTATATTATTGGAGGGACAATAATGGATACATATTTTATTTTAAGATTTGATATTAGCGTTTATTATAACTTTCCACATATCACATGTGTTATGGGTAATACAAACTTAAACAAAACCTTTGCTGTGGATGAAGAAAATATTATTTGCTTTATTGAATATTTGTCCCAGTGTCGTTCTAAGGAGGATATATTAGAGTGGGCAAGTAAAAATACTATAGGTACTGACATAATTGAAATTGTAGATATACTGGTCAGTAATGAAATTGTAATCTCAGGAATAGAACCTTTAATAGATATAGATGAGAGTAATAGATTTTACAGTTATATTATGACAAAATCGCAATCTATCCAGCAGTTTAATAATGCAATAGTTAATATCCGCAAATCAAAAATAGGTATTGTTGGAGTAGGTGGAATTGGAAGTAGAGTAGCACATGAGCTAGCTGCTTTAGGAATCAATTCTTTTAGCCTCGTAGATGCCGATATAATAGAAAGCCATAATCTGCAACATCAAATAAGTTACAGAAAACACTCAATTGGTTTATCGAAGGCGGAGGAACTTAGTAAGCTATTAACAGAGGAATATGATGCTAAAGTATACTCTGTTAAAGAGTTAATTAAGGGGCAAATGTCGAAAACTACAAAAAAAAGTTTAGTAAACTGTGACCTAGTTATTGTCTGCGCAGATGAGCCTTCAGTTGATGTTGTAGCAGACACCATGACCCCTTTTTTTGAAGAAAATTCAATACCTCATATAGTGGGAGGAGGATACCATTCCCATTATACCAACACAGGTATAACCATTGTTCCTGGAAAGACAATGGGCTGGAGGGACATGAATTCTCTAAAAAAAAATGGAACTACCAACCTTATCGGCAATCAACGAATAGAAGGAATAACGGGAAGTTATAATCCTTTAGCTACTATACTTTCTGGTTTAATAGTAAATGAGGCAATATCTGTAATTACAGAACTTTGGTCACCAAACTTTAGTGGTAAAATGGGCGACTTTAATATAGAAGATGTTTCGTTTACATGGAGATACGGATTTTCAAAATCACTAAGATAAGGAAGTGTGCTGAATGTCAGTAATAGATTTCGATCATATGGTTAATAACTCAAATATATGGAAGAGTATACCTTTTAATGATTCTACAGATCGTAAGAGACTATATAACTTTATAGATCTAATTGATCAGGAGGGTTCTATTTATGAAGCTGATAATAAAGCTGAACGACATAAAAATGTATCAGAAAAATTAATTCCATTCAAAGATATTCTGAATATAGAAGATTTAGCTAATGACTATATTCAATACAGCTATGAGCGTAAAAAAATCTGGCTGAAATTTTCTTTAGCCCTACACCACAAACAACTAACAACAATAATAGATGAGGAAAGTCTAAAAGAAATGGAGATTGTTTGTAATAAAAAACATCCCACAATATTATGTCCTTTCCATCTAGGTCCATATTCTTTGGTTACCATTCTACCCACTATATTTAACAGAGAGATTTCTGTGCTGGTGAATGACGAAGAGAGAGGCCTACTAAGTGATTGGGCAAAAAATTTTATTGAACATGAAGAATTTAAAAGAATGAACTTATTGAAGGTACCATCAATGTCATCACCGTTAAGGTTCCTTAAAAATGTTATGAAGAATCATATTGGAATTATTTTTCCTGAATTCTCTTATGGAATTGGAAAAGAGTTCGAGAGAGTAAACTTCTTTGGTAAAACTATGAACGTACCTACTGGGGTTTACACGCTTTCTAAAAAAGCTAACGCTAAAGTTATTCCTATGACTTGTTATTGGGAAAATAATAAAATACACTTTGCATTCGGAAGAGAATATGATCCAAGTCTACTCAATGCTTCTGCATTCCTTAATGAAATATTCTCATTCGGCGAAACTTATATAAAGGCATATAAGGAGCAATGGTTTTGGGAATTAGTTGATATGAATGGAGAAATTGAATGAGTTTATTAAAAAATAAAAATTTTATGCTGTTACTTGCAGGAAGGATTGTTACCAATATCGGTGACAGCCTTTACCTTATTGCGGCTATGTGGCTGGTCCTAGATCTTGGTGGATCAGCTTTTTATACTGGTCTTGCGGGTTTTTTAACCACCTTACCTAGCACTTTGCAATTCTTAGCAGGTCCATTAGTTGATAAATATGACAAGAAGAAAATAATGGTTATTTCTCAAATATGCCAACTGGTTCTTATTCTATCGATTCCCATACTCTACTATGTAGGATGGCTAAATATAACCTTGGTATTAATAATAATGCCTATTCTCTCACTAATGGAACAACTTACTTACCCTGCCCAGACTTCACTAATACCTATTATTGTAAAAAACGAGCAACTTGCTTCAGCAAATTCTCTAATGACCTTTGCTTTTAGATCAGTAGATATGATATCAAGAGGATTAGCCGGGGCTATGATCGTTATGTTTGGAGCAATAAATATATATATATTAGATTCTTTCACTTTTGTAATCACTATTGTTTTGTTCAGTATGATGAAACTACAAAAAAGTAGTGATTCTCGAAAAGAAAAGGTATCTATAAAACAAGTAGCTATCAACTATTCTAATGATTTAAAACAAGGGTTTAATTTCATTAAGGGAACCATAATTATGAACATGTTCCTAGGTGCAATTTTAGCTAATTTTATTTTTGGTATGGCTTTCGCAATACTTCCGATTTTTTCAAATGAACATGGAGGTGCAGACACTTACGGTTACCTATTAGCTGCTTTTTCTTTTGGTTTTTTAGCCGGTGCTGTGATGGCACCAAAATTTAGGAACTTTCGCCTAGGCATGATTACTATAATATTATACTTAATAGCCACTTTATTTTGGGTTGGATCTGTTATGTTAATTTCTTATAGCACACTACTAGGCGTTCTTTTCTTTTCTTTGGCAACTATACCACTTGGAATTTCGGAAATTCTCTTATCAACTGTTGGACAAATGTTAATTCCACCAAGATTAATGGGAAGGGTATTTTCAATAATTACATCTGTTAGTGCTTTGTCATATCCACTTGGTTCATTGAGTGGTGGCTTATTGGGCATCTATTTTAGTCCAACTCTTATTTTTGCTTTAGGAGGATTGGGCCTTTTCGCTATAAGCACAATATGGTTAATCTTCTCTAGACTTAGAAATTTACCAAAACCCTCAGATATTCAATTAACTAAGAATGAAATCACTAAAAGTATAAGTTAACAGATATATGAAATATTACATTCAGAAAGGGGTACGTTATGCTTTGGAATTTAGACTCAATCTACAATTCATTAGAAGAATGGAAATCTGATTTTTTTGGTTTAAAAACTATGATTGATTTCAATACAGAAGATACAAAAGAAATTTTATGTGATAAAAATATTAAAGAACTTCTAACCATTAGAGAGAAAGAGATACGTACGGCAGAAAAGTTATATGTATATTCAAAATTGAAATTCGATTTAGACTTATGTGATGATACAAATCAAAGAAATTATCAACAAGCGTTAGAATTATTAGTTAAAGTGATAAACCGTAAAGAAAAAATGAGCCGAGAAATTGAAAAGATAAAAAATACACTTAACGATCAAGCAAAACATAATGAAATTATTGAAAAAAAACTAAAAGTAAAGACTTATAATGATAAAGGTAAACTTGACCATTTTATGCAACAGCTTGAATTTAATAAATTATCTTATAGAAAGATATTAAATAATACTAAAAATATGTTAGTAAATGAGGATGAATTTTACACTAGTTTATATAGTAATGATGCATTCGTAAGAAAAAGTAATTTTAAAAACTATCATAGATATTTTTTTGGGGTGATTGATGAGGTATCGGAATTATTGATCTCTCAAATTAAAATCTATAAAGAACTTGCATCCATACAGGGATTTGACTCTGCACTTACAGGAGTTTTGAACAATGATATGCTAAATAAAGAATTTTTCATTCGTTTCTTAAAAAATATCAATCAAAACATCTCCTATTTTCATAAGTATATTGACAATAGAAAAAAATGCTTAGAAATAGAAGAATTACATTCTTATGATTTATATTATTCTCCTGAAAGGATGCTTAATGACAATATTGAAACAATTGACCAGGCTTTGTCACTTGTCAAAGAAGCATTAGCACCGTTAGGAACGGAGTACCAGAACATAATTGAGGAAATTACTGATAGAGGTCTTATTCATTCCGAGATGTCTCCAAACAGACGAAGAGGCTCATATAGTATCGGTTCGTATGATACGAAGCAATTTATTTTGTTAGAATGGCAAAATGATATAGACGGTATTCATACACTTGCACATGAAATAGGACATAGTGTCCACAGTACTCTTTCTAATGAATATCAGGGCTATTCGGATGCAGGTTATTCAAATTTTATTGGGGAAGTATTTGCGCTACTGAACGAGGTACTAGTCGTAAACTATTTAATAAACAATACTGAGAATCCTAGAAAAAAAAGAGAATATATTTCATATTATATTAGGAAATGTATCGATAAGGTCTTTAATCCTGCATTGTTCTCTGAGTTTGAATATTGGTTACATGAACAGATTGATAATTCTAAAGAACTCTCTTCGAAAGACTTATCTGATAAATATTATAAAGTTTATCAATTGTTCTATGGTCCCCATTTTACTTATGATGATGAAAATGCAATAGAATGGGTAAGGATACCTCATTTATTCGATGCATTCTATTTATACAAGTATGCAGCTGGCTATACAATTGCAATTAGCTTATATTCTAAAATTCTCCAAAGCGATTCAGATTTTGTGAAAAAGTTAATAAACATTTTAAAGGCAGGTAAAACTATAAGTGTAGCTGATTTTTTTGAAATTACTGGGATTGAAATTAATGAAATGAATTTTATGGATGACTTCTTTCAGGAGTTTGATAAGCAATTATATTGTATGGAAAACACAATTCTCCCTAAAATTTTGTAAGAAAACAAAAAGTCTGACTTAATAGTTACGTTGAGTCAGATTTTTGCTTTTTGATATCCAGTAATTATAACTATGCCTTTGGAGATTCTTGATACAACCCTCTTCACATAATTAATATAAATTTATATCAAAGGTGTACAGGATTTGGATATTCACCTGCTTCTATAAAAGCAGGTGAAGGGTCTGGATATTCATCTGTTGCCATAAATGCCGGTGAAGAGTCTGGATATTCATCTGTTGCCATAAATGCCAGTGAAGGGTCTGGATATTCATCTGTTGCCATAAATGCCGGTGAAGAGTCTGGATATTCATCTGTTGCCATAAATGCCGGTGAAGGGTCTGGATATTCATCTGTTGCCATAAATGCCGGTGAAGGGTCTGGATATTCATCTGTTTCCATAAATGCCAGTGAAGGGTCTGGATATTCATCTGTTGCTATAATTGCTGGTGAAGGGTCTAGATAATCATCTGCTAAGGTTATAGCCAGCATTAAAGAAATACAAACTGATAAAACAACTAATACAACTCTTTTCAATATAAAAGTTCCTTTCTTATGTACAATGTATTATTACATTATATTCTTATACTAATATTCAATGATTAACTCTGTTACTTTTTAAATTTATTAATAGAATTTTCACATAATTTAATATATTTAAATTACTTCTCTATTTTTTTTGATTATTGGTATCCACTTATTATAACTATTACTATGTTTATGAGTTATAGTTAACACCAAAGAAATACAAACAGATAAAAACAATATCAGTCTTTTCAATATAAAAGTTCCTTTCTTATATGCATAGTATTGTCTGTACTTAAGTATTTTTCAAAGTATTTACAAGCTGACTTGTAGTGGTTTATTTTTTGATATAATTCAGCTAATAAAAGCATACATTCCTTAGATAATATAGGATCTGTTTCTAAATAGTAAGGAAGTATTGTATTTTCTACTAGTTCGATTAGTTGGATCTCGCTTCCTTCCATAGAATATAGCTTCATTATTTGAAATTTATACAGCAGTTGAGATTGAATGTTCTCTGTTATCTTGATGCCTTTATCCATGTAGTAGAAGGCTTTATCTATATCTCCATATCGTTTATAGGTATACGCTAATAAGTATATTGTATTTGCTCGTTCAGCAGGTTTATCTTTTAAGTCTAGTGATTTTCCGAAGAAATCTAAGGACTTCACTAACTCATTTTTATATGAATAAACAATTCCAAGGTTATGATAAACTCTACTTAAGTTTTTTTGATTATCAGAGTAATTTAAATTATCGATTAATTTAAGGAAGTATTCTTCAGCTTTATTAAAATTTCCAACTTTACTGTAGTTAATGCCTATTATTAAATTGCATTCAACAATTTTCTTGAAATTTAACTCTTGATTAAAGGTAACTAAAGCTATTTTTATATATTTATTAGATTGTTCAAATTTTTTCAGTCTTGAATTTACCATACCGAGTTGAAAATATAGATTAGCATCTTCGCCTTTCATTTCAACTAAGACTTGTTGAGCTTCCTCATAATTAGATTTACTATTCTCTATAGAGCCAAATAGATATTGAAAAAAACCATTTGATTTATGATACCAATATTCATATTCCAAAGTCATATACTTTTTCATATTATTAGCTTTATGTAAATAATTTTGTGCTTCTATTTGATTATTTTTATATATTGCGTAATTTGCTAGAACTATAAAATATCCAATACTTATTTCTGGATCAATTAAGTTTTGGTTTTTTTTAATAAGTTTATCTATCAATATTTCTATCTTTATCTCATTTCTTCTAGAAATTTCTTCATAGGCTTCTTTAATTAAAGCCTTTAAACTTTTGCTATCACCTTCTTTTAGGTCATTAAGATTTAGGTCTAATCGGTTGCATAATAGCTGTAAGATATCATTTTTGGGAGCTATTACATTATTTTCTACTTTACTTAAATATGTAATTGAGCAAATTCCCGAACACACAACCTCTTGAGTTAGACCTAATTCTTTTCTTCTATGCTGTAAGATTACACCAATCCTCACGTTATTGCACCCCCAGAAATATTGAAAAAAAATCAAAAAAAAAGGGTTATAATCCCTGATATTAAAATAATATTTTTCAACAATATTTTACCTACAATTACAATTTATAGCAAGTGTGAATATTGAATATCCTTTATTTATATAGGCTATCATGGAATCTGTTAAAAAGATTGAAAAAAAAAAAAAACACCCCCCCTAATAATACTATTCAAAAAAAATAAATTTCTCAATACTATTACAATGACTTATAAACTAGAGTTAAAGTAGGTGTTTTAGAGTACCACACTTTAAGTTGTTCAGAAGGTGAAGAAAAAAATCATAATACCCTCTATTATTCAGAGAGGAATGGAAACTTAAGTGCATGAAAGGAGATATTGCTAATGTCAAACTGGACAGTGAATAATAATTTTATTGAAATTAATAAAGGAGATCATAACCATTTTGTCTACTCGGAAAAAGTAGATAATTACTTATCTTTTAAGTACTACGATTACTTGGCATGGGCCATCTATAAGTCTAGAGCAAAGAACATATTGCTTTTAGGGATGGGCGGAGGAACAGTATTACAGCTATTAAAGAAATGGAGCTTTACACCACCCTGTACTGCTGTTGAAATAGATGCAGATCTTATTGAATTTTCAGTTGATAATCAGTGGTTAGACTATCCAAACTTAAATATAGTACATGCAGATGCTACTAAGTACATCCCCACAGAAGAATATGATGCAATTGTTATAGATTTATATAACGATAAAGGTTTAGTAGAGGAAATGTATAAAATAAATAAATTATCGTACTTATTTAACAAACTATCTGAAAATGGTTCTATTTATTTACATTGTTTTGAACCTGCCCTCAGATTTGAGGCTTTTAATATATTCTTTTCAGAAAAGATACCTTCAATATCATTTACTTTGGCGCAGGATATCACAAGAATGGGTGGATTTTCGAATATCATTCGTTATTGGACAAGTTCATTACTCATTGCCTCGAAACAACCAACTAGCATCGATAACAACTATAGTTGGGAGATTAACAGTGAAGAAATAAAATGGCTAGATGAATTTTTACTTTCTAAAGAAAAAAATATTTTATCTTTAGATGAACAATATACTATCTTTACAGAAGGATATTCATTTTCAGAATTATACAAAGTAGATAATTTTTATTTGGGACAATTTATTCATTCATGTACCGATGAAATAAAAGACCAAATAAGTTCAATCTTAAAACTCGATACCTTGGCTGAAAAACAAGTAGATGCATACCTTGCAAATGGTAGTGAAATATCACAATATAGGATTAATGCTGCTTTTCTTTTATCGGATTTATTCCAAAAAAAGAGCCAAAGTGAATTAAAAGTTATTTTAATACATTTATTGGATTTATACAAATACGATAAAGATTCATCTATTAAACAATTGATAAGTTATGTCTATGCAATGCTGGGTAACTTTAAAAGCGCTATAGATTATTTACAAAATTAGAACAGTTTTCTCATAAGGAGATTGTGTATTGAAAGCATCTAAGGAATTAATTAAGGACTTAGAAGATCTTTATCATAAGTATGAGGTGGACTTTGAGGGAAAATCTAAAGAAGGTTTATTATCGAACAATACAGTAAAGACTTATCTCTTGCACTCTGGTAATTTTTCGATGGTGTAGGGATGAGTTTGTACCAGGTGAAAAGAACAAAAAAAGCAATTGATCCAAAAAGGGACAGTTCAAACAAATGGAACGTCCCTTATATTATTTAATAGGTTTAATTATTAAATTATTTTCATGTAATTAATTTACCACTCTCTTAAAGTATGTATTATTTAATAATTACACTTACATTATAGTGGATTTTTTTGTGAAAAACACTATTTTAATAGAAAAATGTCATATTTTTAGTAAATTTCCTTTTAATAAATCATTTTTTGGTAAAAAAAACACAAGAGAAATTTCTCTCGGTTTTTTTCAAACATATTTAAATTAAGATGTACTCATAGATTTTCTAATTATATCAGTCAAAAAAATATATAATGGGAAAATTATTACTGCACCAATTAACAATAAACCTAAACCTGCGGATGGAATATCACTTTCAGTTGGGTCAGGAAGGATTCTAGTGGTAATATAACTAAAAAATACAAAGTATGGAATCCAAAGTATGTAGCGCAAAAAGTTCAATAAACTTTCTTTGATCCATTTTTTTGATAAATAAAGTACGAAAAGCGTTCCCAATATCAATATAATAATTGTTGTCACATTATTCAAAACAAGTACCTTTTCATTTTTCAATTCTGTTATTCTACTTATACGCTGTGCATTTACCATTAATTCCACTGGAATAAGTAACAATAAAGAATATACAATACTAATTATATTTATCTTAATAAAATAGTTCATACTAAAACCCCCTTCTATTTTTTAACAACCACACTTGATGTTTACATAATAATTATATTATTTTAGTTGCACGATGTAAAAAGGTATCTTCTCTATTCTTTTCAAGACCTCATTTCTTTCTAACGTGGGCTGTAATACGGCCAAATTATTATTATGCGCAAAGATAAAAAGTCTGTAACTTTCTCTCATTTCCCGCTAATCACCAGTTGTCAAAAACGTAAGCGTCAAACTATCCCCACATGGTTTGACGCTTACTATACAAGAGTGCCTATGTCAGAAATAACTTTTTTAAAACCATTTACTTTCCAGTATAACTATATGGTGGCACATTGAGAATCCCTTGTTATTTATTCCAAATCATAAGTAAGTCTTTATTAACTTCTATCTACATTGGTTTATCCTCTACTAATATAGTATTTTATTCAATAAAACCTCTGCCCTATGCTGAACCCCTTTAGAACTATGTTTAGCTTTTACCAGTGTAATACCTTGGTCTTCCAGGCTTTTCAATGACTTACTTGTCCAAGTTCCACAATCATTCACAAGATTTACTAGCAACCGATCATAAATAGCTTTCCATTCACACGTTATAGATGATGATATAATCAACATTGACAAAGAACGATTTTGCCGTTCAATTTCTATAATATTGTATTGTTTTCCATTCCCTAAATATATTTGGGCAATAACATATCGTCGCTTAGTGATATTATCACTCAACTTAGTAAATCTCCGTTCACCGTGACTATCTGGCAACACATCCATAATTACTTGTATTGCTCCTATTATGGGATATCGCTCAAGTACTTTTAGAACATTAATAAAATCTTGAAGCTCTCCTTGTGCTTGAATTTCATGTAGCATTTGATGCTCTAATCCTCGCACGAGTTGTTGTCCACCACTATCTGCGGTTGATCGAATAGAACCCGTATTAATGTAGTATTTCTTTGTGTTTTCATCTTCCTTCGTTCGCTGCTTGGAAACGCTACCTTTAATACGTTCAATTTTGGGAACTAATGTGTATTCATGTTTTAACTGATTCATTTGTACGAGATCAAAGTCTTCAGTAGAACCATCTAATTGTTCATCTAATGTAAAGCCCTCTTCATCACCCTGTTTATTTAGAGAACGATAAGTGTACTTCTTCGCTTCATTGGATTTCTCTTGATCTTGTATTTCTGGATGTGAAATAGAAATATACTTGTACGGAATATCTTTATTTTTCACATTAACAATTTGTAATATTGTAAACGTATTATTCTTCTCCTTTACACGAGCTGTTATAGTTATCGGCTGTGTAAAGGTCCATTCGAATCTCAAAGCCTTTTCCTGCAACCAGGTAAAGGCTATATTTTCATAAACTTGTCGTAAATCACGGTTCGTCAGCAACCACACCAATTGATATACGAACGCTGTCTTTGTATATTTCAATTCATATTGTGATGAAAAGCTAAGATGAATTTTATTAGGTTCGTATGTTTCTGTGAAGAACTGAGGAAATGAATTCGATTCGAACAAGCGATATAAAAGAAAACCATTCGGAGCTAATATGCTACGTAATACTTCAATGACTGGTAAAATAACATTCTTCCCATTGAAAGAGAACACGAAACTACGGGAAGTTGCAGAATCACTGCTTCCCTGAATAGACCAAGGTCGTTCATGATATTTAACTTTATTAGGATAAATAGTCATATTTATCTCTTGTACACCTTCAGGGGCTTTACTTACCGTTATGATGCCATCAGTATAAAAATGTTGAATTGCTAGGCATGGTAATGTACCCCAATCCATTAATATACATTCTGTACGGCCTTGTGAGCGAAAATAAGCTTTAATCATCATTTTATGTTCATATCGGAATGGTTCACCAATCCATAGTAGTTGTGCTTTTTCACCTGTAGCAAAAGGCCAAGCAATTTTAACCTGTTGTTTGCTCATAACTTTTCACTTCCTGTTTTGTTCGTAAATATTCTTCCAAATACGGTTTTATTTCATGAAAATGATGTGACTTCACAGCGCCAATACGCTGTATTTTCCATAATACAACTAGTTCTTGCCTCTGTAATATTCGATCAATAATCTTACAACAACGTCTGATTTGGAATTGTTGAGTAGATTCCGTAGTTTCAGATAGGAGCTTTTTAGTCTGGGGGAGCTTATCAAGATGTTTCTCCAAGTTTGATAATATTCCAAGCCGTTTCCCAATAATTGAGATTGTAATTCGGACAGGTTTTTCTAGTTCGATTAACTCCTTGTAAAGCTTCTCCACTTTAAAGCAGTATTCTCGATCACGTGAGGCCCAATCGACAATTGCTTGGTTATTCTTCTTCTCCTGAATTATAGGCAGCTGTTTGAACAGCCATTCTTTATCATGACGATACAAGTACATATATTCTTTTGGGAAACACTTATGAATTTGTGTTCTTGAATAACTTGGGTATTGCCTCATTCCGTTTAACAATTGTTTTCGATAAATTAGCAACATCGAAGGAATAGTGTTCTCTGATAATCTTTCAATTTTTATCTCTGAAGAAAGATATTTTTTAACCGTTTTCGAATCTACACCAAGCACTTTAGCTAATGTTCTTGTACTGTACCTCCCTTCTGCTTCCAATTCATGTAATTTTGCCTTCCAGACGTCTCCAAACGCTTTTATACGTCCAATACGATATTTAAATCTATCAGGGCCTTTTTTAGAGTAAATAAAGCCACAAGAGCATTCAAACGTACCAATGGATGCTTTTGATTTAAAATCTCTCGTAACATTTACTTCAGGAATCACAAATTCTTTATAATGATTAGCTGCTTTATTTAAACAAGGCCATGGGCCACTACCGAAAGAACCTGTATCAGCTTCAACTTGTAAAAAGGAATCTACATCTTGTTCTAAGAAATAAAGCATAAGCAAATGACGGAAAGGATGTGCATGGCGTTTTAGATTGCGTGTAATGACCTTCAGCCAATTGTACTCATCATCAACATCGATTGCTGATTCATACTTAACTAAAAATCCTTTTGGGAACTTTGATTGAAATACTTTGTATAGCTCATTTTGCCGAATTCGATTAGAAGTTGTTATTAAATTACGCTCACGTAAAAGAACACGATATTTACGATTAATAGATTCTCTTGAAAAGTGATGTATTGGGACTTGCAGCAGTTGATATGCCATCTTTGCCAAAGCAATTTGAATAACTACAAACTCTTTTGGTTCAACCTCTTGAATCATCGATAAGTTCATTAGTTTTTTATCAAATCGAATAAACTCGATTCTACTCTGCTTTGAAAAATCTATAGGATACTTCTTTAATTTCTGTTCATGATGTGCACAGAAATCAATCCCTTGTAGTTGATGCTCACGATGAATATAGGGTTCTCCACGTCGCTCAATATCACTAGCTGCACATTCCGGACAATAATAGAGTCCGTCCTTTTTACAAATACCTCCTGCGACCATTCCAAGTCTTGTATATAGTCCTTTTCCATCTCCTTGAACATCTTGTAAAAGTTCTTGCTGACGTTGTTTGGAAAGAAACGGAGCATAGTAAAGGTAAATCGTGTGATTAGCGACTAGGCTTTCAACAGAATAGTTAGAGCCTAATTGCTCAACTAGTACAGAAAAATGACTGCCAATCTCTACACTTGGTATAACAGAACGAGTTTGAAATACTTCTTCCAACGTATCCTTGCAATCAATATTCCCACTGTAAAAGTGATAACGTGCGACCGCCGAATAAATCAATTCATCTGGATATGGATCAGTAAAGAATGGCAGCATGTGATTCCCTCCTAGTAGAATTCCTCCAAAGGATTTTTAATGTATCCATTTGCTTTTAATAATTCATAGGGGTGTTGCTTTTTGTCTAACGCTTGCTTTCTTAGCTTTAGCAATGGCAGAATCTCTGTATTTTTTGCTTTTCCCTTTGATTTTTGATCTTTCTTTTGTTGATTTAATGCAATCGCATGCTGAATCACATCTGATTTAAGTTGATTAAATTCAGTATCAAGTGGATTTCTCTCAACTATTTTTTGTGCGAGTTTTTTTATATCATTTTCTTTCAAACTATCAAAAATACCTAGGGCTACCACCTCAACACTTAAGTTCCCAATCATGTCTTGGCGTTTATACTCTATTGTATTTTGGCGCTCTTTAAATGCTTCTTGAATACGTCCTGTCATTTCAGTATTTCGCTTGTGATTCAGCATGACTTCATCCAAGTTAATCATAATATCTTCATATTTCATCATATCGGCAAAATTGTTCGTCCGAATAGCTGTCATCATTGGTTGAATCGTTTGCATATCTACCCTAGCAGTCTTTTTTAACACTTGTGGTGTAATGATTTCAGCCGGGTTGTCCTCATCAAATAATACTCGTTCTTGCGCTAGAATAAATAGGTTCACGGCAACAGCAGTAATCCCTTGGCATTCATAATAAAATGCCTTCTTTGTCTCCTCTGTAAGCTCAGAATGGGTTTTTAAACACTGTAATTCCCAAAGTGTCTCTAGGAAAAACTCCCACTCTTCACTATTTTTATCCATACGATCCCAAATAATAGCTCCATCACTTGCTGCCCGTCTTGCCTGTCTGAAGTTTCCTTTGAATAGTTTTTGTGCTTTAGAAGTGCCGATTAAAACCGTAGGAATACCAACTGTATTAGACAGTGTTACAAAAAAATTTAACATTTCTTCCTGTTCATTTTTGGAATGTAGTAAGTGCTGGATTTCATCAATTACTAAAACACCGATGCCGTACATACTTGCTAACGATGTCATGTACAATAACATTGTCGATGTCACACGGTTCAAATAACCGTACTTTTCTAAATATCGAGTTCCTAGTAAATCATCAATTGCTTTGAAAAAGCTTTTGCAAAGTGTAGATAAACTTCCATCATACGGGCAGTCAATTTTAAGCCAAACAATTTGAGTTCTATTAAACGGTTGTCCTTTGTATTCTTCATGCTTGATCACTTGTGGATACATAAGCAAAAGACGTTCAATTGCTGTTGTTTTACCAATTCCAGAAATACCGATAATGGATAAGCTATCAGCAGTTGAACGAATGTAATTTAGTCGTTCATCTATATATCTATGAGCTGTTTCCTCTTCTTCACGCAATTCATGCAACACCCGAACACGCTCTAGAAATGTTCTATCTAATGGATTTCGCGCCAAGTAACCTCTCCGAATCAATGTAGACAATCGGCGTTCTACCTCGAAATGTATCGGTAACGGCTGGGTAAAATTCCTTACACGTTTTAAGACGTGATAACGAATATTCGTTTCACTTAACTTATCTTGCTCACTAATTCGTGGAGTCACCATAAATCGCTCTAGCACATCGTCCTCATTAAATATAGGTGGAAGAGCTTCGATGAAAGGATTATTGGTATATTCATTTAAAAGTTGTTCCTTATAGACAGCTTTCTCAAAGTCTCCTTTTAAGACAACCATGTCATTTGTCTTTCCCAAATTCCTCATCTCGCTTCTTCTTTAATTTTTCCATAAGACGTGAGCTTGATTTCTTAGGTGGTGTTTCATCAATCTTCTCTTTTGTAACGAAGTCGATTACTTCAGCTGCTTCACTAACTTTATGAGGTGATAAATCAAACTTTTCAGCTTCACGGTTTAACTGCTTTTCAACATCCTTGTTTTCACGAATAGCTGCTATTTTAGCTTTCTTGCTGGTTGGCTGATTGAAAGATTCTTTTTTGTTCTTCACTGCTTTTTTTATAATCTCTTCTAATGCAGCATCAGTATTTACTGTAAGCTGGATCTGATTTGTTCGTTCCATTCCCTCTAGTTCATTCCGAAGTTGTTGCTGAAAAACAATTTCCTCTAAGAAGTCACCTTTATATTGCTGATTAGGCTCTAATAAAATACACGTTTCAAAATCTATTCCGTTATCATGGGGAATATAGATTTTTTCAATATTGCGCGGATCATAAACGATTTCTAGACTTCTATTTTTCAACTTTAAATACCATTGCTCTTCAATCGCTTGGCGAGAACCATAAAGAAGATTTTTAAACTTGATTCCAGCTCTTGAAATTGTCGCTTTCCCACGTGGAAGCACGTTTAGACGTAGAATATTTCGATCAACTGCCCTTAACCTTCCTTTACGATTTTGAATACCCCAATTCCATAAGTTAATCGGTGTTGGCACTAGTCCATCAGATACCATTTCTTTTTCAACGGGATATTTATCAATGATTTTGCGGTTATGGTGTAGCACCATCGTAATAATAAGAGATGTAAATTCCTTTAAATTCAGCGTAGCGTTTAAGCGATAATCTTGATCGCCCCGTTCTCGAAATTCCTTTTGAATTGCCCCGGGAGCTTTTTGCTTTACCTTCCCATTAAACGTACGGAATTTCCTTTCAACAATCCCTTTCAAATCCCCCCTATAAGCCGCAGTATTCTCGATTTTAATGTTAAGATTGTTAATTAAATTCTCTACGGAATAGCCTTCAAACTCACCTCGATCAGCGATAATAATTTCAGGCAAATGATGTGTTGGCCATTGCTCAGGTGTAATATCAATTCCGTACTGATTACAGAACTTTACTTTGTCAGCAACCATATTATCTAAAGCCATCATTGCACCTATCCAAGACGGCCCTTCTAGCCCAACATATAGACCCGTAATAATACGTGAATACACATCAAGTACCGCATAAATAACAGGTCGCCCAATTACTTTATTTACGTCAAGTGAACTAACTAAATAAATATCTGCAATGGTAGCGTCAATTTGAAATCTAGTACCAGGACCATTTGTTTCTGATTTAGAATCACTTAAAATCGGACGATGCTTCAATTCATATTCCTTTGTACTTTTACGGAATTGAATATCCTTTTTCGGGTCTTCAAGCTTTTTAAACCAGTAGTAAAACTGATGGTACGAGGGAATTCGAGTGGCCTCCCAAATACCGTACTTTAGCTCACCATTTACCTTATAGCGATCAGAGTAAAAGTCACGCAGCATGAAATTATAAACATCTCTTAAAGAGTAATTATTCTTTTTCCTGTAGTACTTGTTGATAACGTGCTCAATTTGGATCTTTACTTCATCAGTAATGTTAATACCAGTTTGATATTCATTATTTATACTTACCTTTCTAGGACGACCAACCTTTGCATTTGTTAGGGCTTTTGTTCTCCCTTTACCACCTGAATTAGAGTAGTCAGGTAACATGGCATTTTTGGTCATACCACGTTGCCAATAACGAGTTAGTAACTTTTTAACCTTTGTTTTGCCTAAGTTGCTGTCCCGAGCGATTTCACGAATTTTATTTTCTCTTCCTCGTTTGTAGCGCAAATCTTGCATATTGGGGACACAGTATTTTTGTATAGTTTCCCAATCTTCTTCGCGCTTACGAATTTGCACTTCTGTTAAATCACTTTCTGAAATCACTTTTGCATAGGGATCATTAATCGCAAGTAACTCTCCTTGATTCATATCTGTAATTAGGTTGGAATATAGCTCCCTCCTCGGCATCGCACTACTCGTGTCAATATTAACAATATAGACATGTGGTTCTTCAATATCAATTACCCGAATCCTTGTCGAATCGGTTACATATTGAAATACTTGATTAATATAAATCATCCGTATTTCACCTTCTCTAAATTACCTTCATCAATACATTTAATATCAATTGTTTGCTCTAAATCAATCGGCTTTTGCATATCAATGACTACGATTTTTCTAGCAAGCAAGTGATAAAATAGTGTAACACCACTTCCAAAAGGCAAGTGTGTATCTGTATCAAACTCATTAGTAATTTCACGGATACTTCGTGAATTATTCAATAGGCGATTCATAAGAGACATGGATAAAGCTTCAATATGTTGGTCATCCATTTCTTGATATACATCATAGCTACGAATATCAAAATAATCATGGATATAACTAATATTTCTTGCCATTGTCTTATGAATTTCTTCCTCTGTTACAGTTGCCCAATTAATGCTTCTACGCTTCCAATATTCCCGTTCAATTTCAAACTTCTCTAACACACGTTCTTCTAACAGCTTATCTTTCATTTTGATAGTATGAGCGACTTCAAATACACCTTGCCCTTTATCAACTGTTAATAAAAAGTCCGTTGTCATAACAATTGGATGGCCTGTTTTTGGATCAGCTGGGTGTTTAATCCCAAGCTCTTCAGCAATGACAATCGTCTCTTCTTGTGGTAATAAAGGAAATTGTTCACGAATATCCAAGATAACATCAGAAAATTCAGTTAAATAAAAGTAGTTCCGTTCCAAATCCGATAAAAACTCATGTTGTCTGCCGGTTTTTATACCTTTTAATCTTGTTGATCGACCTAATGAGGAAACATCTTGAATTTTAAGCCAAGGCTGATAATCTGCTCCACTGCCAGTGCCTCGACCTTCTTTAATCCACTTCTCAATTTCAGATGTTCTTTTTCTTTTCGACACAAAAACACCCCTTTAGATAATCAAATCCAAAGGGGTAAAGCTTCGCAACTTTTTTATAAACGTCGCGTCTTTATTTTAAACATCGCATCTTTTTTATAAACATCGCGTCTTTATTTCAAAGCCACAAACTGTTGGTTTGAAATAAAGTTTAATCACAAATATCTCACCAAACGGCATTTCCCGTTAAATTAAAAGAATCCATTTTGAATAAAGATTGATCAAAATGGATTCTATATCAGTAGATCTATTCTTTGATTTTATAAAAAAGTTTGATCATTTTCTAATGAATGGTGTTACTCAATAGTGCTCTTGATTGTGGAAGATCCTTACATAATTCTTATTCAACATAAAGAAACTTTACTTGAACAAGTAGATTTTATAAACTTTAATTTTGTACTAAAAGAAGTATTCATTTATATATAACTATTAGAATGTAAAGAACTTATTTTTGCATAATAACTCGCTTTAAGATAGCTCAGGCAATCCAAGCTCTTTTAAGAATTGATTATGCTTATCCTTTGCCTTGCTAATAGCAACCTCAATTTCATCTAGATTTTTTTTCACATCTGTAAGGTCAATAATTTCTTCTTCCGCAGCCGTACTAACATATCTTGAAATGTTTAAGTTGAAATCATTCTTTTCAATTTCTTTCATAGATACACGGCGAGAGTATCTTTTGTCATCTTCTTTTCGAAATTGATATGTGTCAACTATTCTGTCGATATGCTCTGGCAATAGGAAATTTTGCCGCTTACCTCTGTCGTAGTACTCACTTGCGTTGATAAACAACACGTCTTCAAATTTTTTGCATTTTTTAAGCACAAGAATACAAACCGGAATACCCGTTGAAAAAAACAAGTTAGCGGGCAAACCTATAATCGCGTCAATATTTCCATCTTTGAGTAGCTTTGTTCTGATTTTCTCCTCTGCTCCACCACGGAACAGAACACCATGAGGCAAGATAATTGCCATTGTTCCCTCACTACTTAAAAAGTGAAACCCATGAAGTAAAAATGCAAAGTCAGCTGCTGATTTCGGTGCAAGACCGTAGCTTTTAAAGCGGAAATCCTCAGCTAGAGTATCGGTAGGCTCCCAGCGGTAACTGAAAGGTGGATTGGCTACAACTGCATCATATTCCAACTTTTTTGCTGGGTTCATTTCAGTGAGAATTTCCCAATCATTTAGCAGTGAATCTCCGTGAAATATTTTAAATTCGGAGTCTTTAAGCCCATGTAGAAGCATATTCATACGAGCAAGATTATAAGTTGTTATATTCTTTTCCTGCCCGTATATTTGACCAATATTATTTGCACCGAGCTGCTTTCTAACATTAATCAGAAGCGAGCCGGAACCGCACGCAAAGTCAAGTATGTTATTAAGTTTCCGTTTTTTACCTATGCTTGGGTCTTGGCTATCAAGTGTGACTATTCTAGAAAGGATAGTTGAAATTTGCTGGGGCGTATAAAACTCTCCTGCTTTTTTACCTGAGCCTGCAGCAAATTGTCCTATTAAGTATTCATACGCATCTCCTAGAAGGTCACTTTCATTGGGGAACTCCGATAATCCTTCTGCAATAGCAGTTATTATTGAGCACAGCGTTGTATTGCGTGATTCATAATTCTTTCCAAGCTTATCTGAGTCGAGGTTAACCTCAGAAAATAATCCGCGAAACGTGCTATCAAAGGATTCATTTTCTATAAATTTGAAGCCTGCTTGCAAATTTTTTAAAAGATACTTATTTTGTGTACGAGCCAATTCATATATATTACCCCAGAGATATTGTGGCTTGATTACAAAATGAACTTTACGTCTCATTTGTTTTTCAAACGTAGCCACTAGATCTAAATTGTTGATATACCAAACAACAAGTGGAGTCAACTTTTTGCTTTCCAACAACACTTCATGCTCTTCAATTATTGTGTTTTTTTCCTTGCTATCAAATTGCTGTTTATTAGCATAGTCTATTATTTGTTCTTTCAATGCGTTAATAACATCATCCTGATTGGCAGCAACGGTGAGTTTTTTTATTTCTTCTTCACATTGTAAATAATCGGTGCCGAGTTCTTTCTTTGCCGCTTCTTCATAATTATCCGAAAGGTAGCGCAGGAAGAGGAAAGACAGCATATAATCACGGAAGTCATCAGCATTCATGGACCCGCGCAATTTGTCAGCAATTCCCCAAAGTGTTGCGCCTAATTGTTTCTGTTGTGTATCAGTCATTTTTTTGCCCTCTATTCTTCAGTAAATAGTTCAGGGTTGAATCGGTATAATTCCAAGTAACCCCTTAAAATTTTTCTGAAAACCTCTTTATTATCTTCAACCATTTCAATAGGCTCAAACAACGAATAGTTCCCATGACTTAATATGTTCACATATCTTGCAAATGTTATTCCATCCGGGTCATCTTCATCGCGTTTAATACATTCGGTGAAGTCTTTGAATCCATGAAACGATGCTGCCTTTTCAAGAATGTTTCGCAAAATATTGAAGTGATAAGTATAGAGTCTACCTGTGTTCGCTGCATTGCTTAGCTCTTTAATTAATGCAACATGGTTGAAAAATGGAGTATCTTTGGTTTCTTGAATAAGGTATTCGTCTGTTTCCTTATTTTTCAACAAAAGATAGTCCTTTCCTTTTGACTTTTTAAACTCATTATACATTACATTGAAAAACAACGAATGATGTGAAGATATGACTACTTTAATACCCTCTTGGCTCTTTAGCATCTTAGCTAAATGGCTTGCTACTGCAATGACGTTATTATCATCCAGTGATGAAATGGGATCATCAATATAGATGTGCTTAACCCAACTGTAGGCTGGTTCTTGGTCAACAACTAATTGAACAACCGCCAGAAAAAAACACCATACAAATATATTCTCTTCACCACGAGAAATCTTTATGTTATCTATTTTTTCGGTTCCGCCATCTTTTCTGACTTCCCGTGCAAAACTAATCGTCCAATCTTGGTAATCAATTGAAAAATCAAAATCAGCGTACCGATTTAAAAACGGGCGAATACGACTTTCCATTTCAAGCTCTCTTAAGCCATCAAAAAAACGAGAATTTCTATTAATATACAAGAGTCTATTGGTGTCTCCCTCTAAGTCGTTATCCCAAGTGAATAAATCTTCTGTGAAAGCATTGTAATATAATGTATCTCGTGTTTTTTCTTCAGTTTCAGGAATAGGATGTTTCCCCAAGTCTTTAAAAACTCCTGAAAGTCTTGTTTTACCTGTACCATTGTATGCAAAAAGAAGAACATATTTCTTGCTATCAAGAACCGTTCTAAAATGGGTCGCCAGTTCATTTAAATCAGTAAAAGAAGTTATCGATTGAGAATTCATTCACTCACCTCCTCAATAGAAGGGAACAGTCCTTGCATCAAGCCTTTTTTATGAATTCTCAAAGATTCAATTTTTTCTGCCTGTGCTGTTATAAGGGTGTCTAAAGCAGAAAGGCAATTAGCTATTTTTTCTTGTTCTTTAATATCTTTTGGAATATAGAAGATATAATTTTTCAATTTAGTGCCATTAATTGAATTTATGGTTGCACCCAAATCAGCTTTCACTTGTTTATTATAAGCCGTTGATTGAAGTAGTTGAAACACAAATTTGGAGAACTTCGTTCTAAAGACTGTCATAAACGCGCCATGAGTACATAAAGGCATGCCCTTGGGAATAATCGCATTTTTACCTATCAAAGCTTTTGAACCATTTCGGACACAAATTAATATATCATTTTCAAAAGAAAGATTGGCACCTCTTATATCTGTTCTAACATAAACGTTGTCATCTAATGTGATGACATTATTTTTGATATTTGACGATCTTAAAACAAGCAAACCGTTTTCTCTAATATCATTCGGACTGTATGTTAATCCCGAGACAAGCTCACCTAATTGACCAAGAGTCGTTTTTATCCATTCGCCGCTGTCCTTAAAATCCGAAAATCTCCATTCGGGTACGGTCTTATCTTCAGCGGGAAACATCTTTTGCATCAAACCTTTTTTATATGCTTTAAGAGTCCTAAGCTTATCCTCCTCAGCAGCAATAAGATCATCAAGCGAAGAAAGGCAGTCGGCTATTTTTTGTTGTTCAGCCTCTGAATTGTAAGGCAAAGGCATCTTCATAAAATCACCATTTGAAATGCTCATACGGTCATGTCTTGCACCAGTATTTGAGACTCTTTTTAAATAGGGATGCCATAGAACTGTTTTAAAGTAATGCTCATAAAAGTCATTATTTGGCTTCTCAAACCTGAACACTGTATATAGCGGCGACATGACACCTCTTCCGACCTTATTTTTAGATATCGGACCTACTGGAGCAGTTACAGATATACGAGGATTATAAACATAGTCCCCTTCCTCAATCACAAAATAATTCTCAAGATTATTTTGGTTTGCAACTTTTCTGTCGAAATAATCACTTTGGTCCACAACTCCCTCAACAGCCGAGTTTGTAAGAACACGATTTACTATATTATCTTTATTTCTTTTTGTTATTTTGTTTGCTAAATTATTTAGAGTGATTATTTTCCATTCTCCCGTTGAGCGAAACTCCGGAAACCTTAGTCTCGGCACCAACTTCGTTTTCTCTTTATTATTCATAAGCATTCAGCCCCACAATCACACGTCCATCTGCAAGCTTTTTAAGCAGTGGGATTAAATTATCCATCAAGTCTAGTTCTTTTTTTGTCCTGTCTCTCCAGCCAAGCTCTAGCGGCTCTAACAAATCACTTAGCTTTTCACCGTCAAAAATCATGCGCCCTATAATATCATCTATAAAGGCTTGCAACGATGCAGGTTCAATACCATGTTTGTTTGCAATTGATTCCATTTCTTTTACTGCTTTTTCTTCCTTGAATTTTTGGTATCCAGCTTTTATTTCCTTTTCATCCAATCCTTTTCCAAATTCCAATGTTCTGATATAAGCAATAATATCTTCACGTTCCTCCATCATATTTGAATTGGAACAAAGTAAACTAATAAGCTGCTCACGGCTCATTTTTTCTTTTTTAGGTACATCGGGTTGTGTATATTTCGAAATTAAAGACATAATGTAGTCATAATCAATAATGGCAGAGGAAAATAAAACGAATTCAAAATCGAGCTGTTCAATCACCGGATCTTTATCCTTAATATCTTTGCCCTGCTGTGCCTTTAACATTTGGGCAGTTTCAATGTAAACACCACGGAACGCACGCAAAGTGTCCTCTGGCAAAAGTCCTTCAATTTTTGCCGATTGTTCTTCTTTGATATCTGTATATTGGTCTAGCTGTGTTTTAAGGCGTTGTACTTCCTTAAATTTATTAATGAATTCACCTCGAGCGGAGTCGCCCTTAAGGTTGCTTACTTGCTCAGGCTTACATTCTAACCCTTGTGATTCCATAAATGTCTCAAGATCGACAACTGCTTTTTCTAGCTTTTCAACCACAACAGGAGCAGGGTCAACTAGCCAAATTTCTTTTGCCCTACTACTGTTTTCTTTTCCAGAAAACAGCGCAATTGCTTCATCTACATCTTTTTCTTGCCCTCTAAAGTCAAGAATATTCCCATAAGGTTTTGTGTCGTTCAAAACACGGTTTGTTCTTGAAAATGCTTGAATTAAGCCATGTTGCTTTAAGTTTTTATCAACGTATAAAGTGTTTAGATACTTTGAATCAAATCCTGTTAAGAGCATATCCACCACAATAGTAATATCAATTTTGTTTACATGAGGATAGTCAGAATTAGTGTACTTATGGTCTTTGATGCGCTTTTGCACATCTTGATAGTATAAATCGAATTCGTTTATGCTGTGATTTGTGCCATACTGCAAGTTATAGTCATCAATGATACTTTTAAGTGCGGCTTTTTTCTTATCTGGCTCTTGTTCATTATCGGCTTTTTCTTGTTGTAAGTCTTCTTGTAACTGCTTAACATCTTTGTTTCCTTCGGCCGGAGGTGAGAAAACACAGCCAATATTTAGCCGCTTAAAGCTTTCGTCATCAGATTTTTTTCGTTCCTTTTGCAGTGACTTGAAAAGTTCAAAGTATTCTATTGCATCGTTGATAGAAGCTGTGGCGAAAATCGCATTGTATCTCCTACCATTTGTTGCGGAATCATGTTTTAATAATATTGCTTCGACAATCGCTTTTTTACTTACAGTGTCAGAGGCTTTTGCTGCTTTCTTGAAATCTTCTGGCTTAAAATAATCTATGTGGAAGCGAAGCACGTTGCGGTCATCAATTGCATTGGTTATGGTATAGGCATGCAGTTCTTTTTCAAAAACGTCTTTTGTTGTGATATAAGAACCAACCGTGCCATCAATTTGCTTATATGTTGCATTTTCTTCAAATATTGGTGTTCCAGTAAATCCGAAAAGCTGAGCTTTCGGAAAAAAGCTTTTAATTGATTCATGATTATCGCCAAACTGTGAGCGATGGCATTCATCAAAGATAATGGCAATACGTTTATCGGTGAGCTTCGCCAGCCGGTCTTTATAGGTAGGTTCGCCCCTTTTCCTTTTCTCTTGGTTACGCTTACTATCTTCATTAAGAGCCAGCCCAAGCTTTTGAATTGTGGTAACAATAACTTTGTCACGATAGTCATCTGAAGTAAGCCGTTTAACTAAGCTTTCTGTGTTGGTATTCTCTTCAACGCATCCTTCCTGAAATTTATTAAACTCCGATCGAGTTTGTCTATCAAGATCTTTTCTGTCAACCACGAATAAACACTTCTCAATATCAGGATTATCCTTCAAAAGTGTTGATGTTTTAAACGATGTAAGTGTTTTACCACTTCCGGTAGTATGCCAGATATATCCATTACCACGGTTCTGATCAATACAGTCCATTATTGCCTTAACTGCGTAAATCTGATAAGGGCGCATAACCATCAATTTCTGCTCACTTACAACAAGTACCATGTAACGGCTTATTAGTTGCCCAAGAGTGCATTTGGGCAAAAACTTATCAGAAAAATCAAGAAGATGGGTAATTTTGTTGTTGTTCTCATCTGCCATTTGATAAATTGGCAAAAAGCGCTCGTCTGCATTAAAACAAAAGTGCTCTTTATGATTGTTGGCAAAATAATAAGTATTACTCTCATTGCTCACAATAAAAAGCTGCATAAAGCAAAGTAGCGAGTTTGTATAACCATTGCCGTGGTCGTTTTTATATTCTACAATTTGCTCCATTGCTTTTTTAGGTGTGATTTGCAGTGACTTCAGTTCAACCTGAACAACAGGAACCCCATTAATGAGGATAATAACATCATAACGATGGTTGCTGTTATCTGTGTTCATACGTAGTTGGTTTATCACTTCAAATTCATTTTTACACCAGTCTTTTGTATTAACAAGGGTGTATTGAAGCGGCGTGTCATCATCACGCTTGAATGTGTTGATTTCCCGTAAAGTTCTTGCTGCAGTGAATACATCTGAAGTGATAATACTATCTCTAAGGCGTGTAAATTCTGAATCGCTTAACTTTACACGATTCAGTCTTTCAAAGTGTTCTTTGAAATTAGCTTCAAGCGAAGCTTTATCTCTAATATCCTCACGATATATGTATTTTAAGTCCCTAAGCTTTTCTATAAAACCGGCTTCTATTTCCCTTTCTGCTTTCATATCTAATCTCCTCATATTTTTAGAATAGAAAATTCCTAAGCTTTTTCTAAAACTACATAATATCTATTTAGCATTCATAAGCAGCTCAATCAATTCATTGTTTATATTGTTATTTTCACAAAGCTTAATTAAGGCATGTCGAGCAATTTTATTCGGCTTTGTATGATTATTCTCCCATCGATTCACAGATGTAAAACCAACATGAAGCTCACGAGCAAGTCCCTCTTGAGACAAACGCAGCTCCAAACGTAGTTTTTTAATTGCTTCGCTTAACTCCATTTTGAATCACCTCGTAATTATACAACTAACCACGACATATTATATCATAAGCTATAGCATTTTTAGGTATAAGGTTATTGATATACTGCGCTGTCTTTACATTAAGAATTGGGGAAGGGCTATGTACTGGAAAGAGAAGCTACAAACCTTCAATGTTCTAAAATGGTTTTCAATAGCCATTCATGGTATGCGTACCGTTTTGGGTAAGCCTTTTGCTTGGACTAGGTTTTTCCGGAATATGAACGAGATGTCACTCGTCGCATTTTCCACGTCGAAGCACCTTATAAATGTGTCCTAATTTCACATTCGTTTACAAGGTTGAATTGTAAATATATTTCAAATTAAATATACCTTACATACAGTTTCATAATTATTACTCCAAACTAGTAAATTAATTTGTTTAATAAAACCTCTGCTCTGTGCTGAACCCCTTTAGAACTATGTTTAGCTTTTAACAGTGTAATACCTTGACCTTCAAGGCTTTTCAAAGACTTACTTGTCCATGTTCCACTATTATTCACAAGATTTACTAGCAAACGGTCATAAATAACTTTCCATTCACGAGTTACAAGCGAAGATAAAATCAACGTAGACAAAGAGCGATTTTCTCGTTCAATTTCTACAATGTTGTATTGTTTTCCGTTTCCCAAATATATTTGAGCAATTATATAACGTCTCCTTGTGATATTATCACTCAATTTCGTGAATTTACGTTCACCGTACCCATCTGGCAACACATCCATAATTACTTGTATTGTACCTATTATAGGATACTGCTCAAGTACTTTTAGAACATTTATAAAATCTTGAAGTTCACCTTGTGCTTGAATTTCATGTAACATTTGATGCTCTAACCCTCGCACTAATTGTTGACCACCACTATCTGCGGTTGATCGAATAGAATCTTGATTAATGAAGTATGCCTTTGTGTTTTCATCTTCCATGGTTCTTTGCTTGGAAAGGCTACCTCTAATACGTTCAATCCTGGGAACTGATGTATATTCATGTTTTAACTGATTCATTTGCACGAGATCAAAGTCTTCGGTGGAACCATCTATTTGTTCATCTAATATAAAGTCTTCTTCGACACCCTGTTTATTTAGAGAACGGTAAGTGTACTTCTTCGCTTCTTTGGATTTCTCTTGATTTTGTATTTCTGGATGTGAAATAGAAATATTCTGGTAAGGAATATCTTTATTTTTCATATTAACTATTTGTAATATTGTATACGTATTGTTCTTCTTCTTTACACGAGCTGTTATAGTTATCGGCTGTGTGAATGCCCATTCAAATTTCAAAGCCTTTTCCTGCAACCACCTAAATGCTAAATTTTCATAAACTTGTCGTATATCATGGTTCGTCAGCAACCACACTAATTGATATACAAAAGCTGTCTTTGTATATTTCAATTCATATTGCGATGAAAAGCTAAGATGAATTTTATTAGGTTCGTATGTTTCTGTGAAGAACTGCGGAAATGAATTCGATTCAAACAGACGATATAAAAGAAAGCCATTTGGAGCTAATATGCTACGCAAAACTTCAATGACTGGTAAAAAAACATTCTTCCTATTGAAAGAGAACACGAAACTACGGGAAGTTGCAGGATCACTGCTTCCATGAATAGACCAAGGTCGCTCATAATATTTAACTTTATTAGGATAAACAGTCATGTCTATCTCTTGTACACCCTCAGGAGCTTGACTTGCCGTTATGATGCCATCAGTATAAAAATGCTGGATTGCTAGGCTTGGTAATGTACCCCAATCCATTAATATACCTTCAGTACGGCCTTGTGAACGAAAATAAGCTTTAATCATTATTTTATGGTCAAATCGAAATGGTTCACCAATCCATAGCAGTTGTGCTTTTTTACCTTTTGCAAAAGGCCAAGCAATTTTAACTTGTTGTTTGCTCATAACTTTTCACTTCCTGTTTTGTCCGTAAATATTCTTCTAAATACGGTTTTATTTCATGAAAATGATGTGACTTAACAGCACCAATTTGCTGTACCTTCCATAATGCAACTGTTTCTTTCCTTTGTAATATTCGATCAATAATCTTACAACAACGTCTGATTTGAAATTGCTGAGTAGATTCGGTAGTTTGAGATAGGAGCTTTTTAGTCCGGGGGAGCTTATCAAGGTGTTTCTCCAAGTTGGCTAATACTCCAAGCCGTTTTCCAATAATCGAGATTGTAATTCGAACAGGTTTATCTAGTTCGATTAACTCCTTGTAAAGCTTCTCCACCTTAAAGCAATATTCTCGATCACGTGAGTTCCAATCGACAATTGCTTGGTTATTCTTCTTCTCCTGAAACTTAGGCAGCTGCTCAAACAGCCATTCTTTATCATTACGATACAAGTACATATATTCTTTTGGGAAACACTTACGAATTTTTGTTCTTGAATAATTAGGGTATTTCCGTATTCCATTTACTAATTGTCTTTTATAAGTTAGCAACCTCGAAGAAATATCGTTTTCTGATACAACCTCTATTTTTATCTCTGAAGAAAGATGCTTTTTAACCGTTTTTGGATCTACACCCAGCATTTTAGCTATTGTTCTTGTACTATACGCTCCTACGGCTACCAACTCACTTAATCTAGCCTTCCAGGTCTCCCCAAACGATTTTACACGTCCAATACAATATTTATCTTTTGATAATCTATCAGGACCTTTCCTAGCATAAATAAAGCCACAAGAGCATTCAAACGTACCAATGGGTGCTTTTGAGCTAAAATCTCTCGTAACATTTACTTCAGGAATCACACATTCTTTATAATGATAAGCTGTTTTATTTAAACAAGGCCATGGACCACAACCGAAAGGACCTGTATCAGCTTCAACTTGTAAAAAGCAATCTACATCTTGTTCTAAGAAATAAAACATAAGCAAATGACGGAAAGGATGTGAATGGCGCTTTAGATTGCGTGTAATGACCTTCAGCCAATTGTACTCATCATCAACATCGATTGCTGATTCGTACTTAACTAAAAATCCTTCTGGGAACTTTGATTGAAATGCTTTGTATAGTTCATTTTGACGAATTCGATTAGAAGTTGTTATTAAATTGCGTTCTCGTAAAAGAGCACGGTACTTAAGATTAATTGATTCTCTACAAAATTGATGATGTATTGGAACTTGCAGCAATTGATAAGCCATCTTTGCTAAAGCGATTTGAATGGTTATAAACTCTTTAGGATCTGCTTCTTGGAGTACCGATAAATTCATCAGTTTTTTATCAAATCGAATAAACTCAATTCGACTAGATTTTGAAAAATCAATAGGGTACTTCTTTAATATCAGTTCATGATGAGCACAGTAATTAATTCCTTGTAGCTGGTGTTCACGATGTATATAAGGTTCACCGTATTGCTCAACATCGTTAGTTGCACACTTTGGACAATAATATAGTCCATCCTTTCTACAAATCCCTCCTGCAACCATTCCAAGTCTTGTATAAAGCCCTTGTCCATCTCCTAGAACATCTTTTAAAATTTCTTTTTTACGATTCTTAGATAAAAACGGAGCATAGTAAGGATAAATTGTATATTTAGCTAATAAAGCTTCAACAGTGTAATTGGGAGCTAGTTGGTCAGCTAATGTAGAAAAATGGCTACCAATCACTAAACTTGGGATTACAGAACGACTTTGAAAAACTTCTTCTAATGTGTCTTTATAATCAATATTTCCACTATAAAAGTGATAGCGAGCTATCGCTGAATATATCAATTCATCTGGATACGGGTCCGTAAAGAAAGGTAGCATCCAAAATCCCCCTGGTTTATTCGACATACTTCTATCATGTCGATCAAACTAGGTTTTTAGACGCCTCATAACTTAGTTTCTAATTTACTTATAGAATTCTTGTAATGGGCTTTTAATAAATCCTTTTGATTTAAACAATACGTAAGGGTGTTGTTTTTTTTCAATTGCTGCTTTTCTTAATGTTAGCAATGGTAATAATTCTCCCTTGGGCATCTTAGATTCTTTTTTTAGTTTCTTTTGCTGATTTAGTGTAATAGCTTTTTGAATTGAATCTGTTTTCAATACATTAAAATCTGTATCTATTGGGTTAGTCTCTAAAATTTTGGTTATTATTCGCTTTATATCATTCGTACCCAGATTTTCAAAAATACCTAATGAAGCTACCTCTAGAGTTAAACCTTCAATTGTATCCTGTCGCTTATACTCCATAGTATTTTGTCGTTCTTTCATCGCCTCTTTGATTTTACCTTCATACTCTATATTTTGCTTATGGTTAATCATCAGATCATCTAGATTAATCACAATATCCTCGTACTTATACATCGCTTTTAAATCGTTTTTCCGAATTGCATTGAGCATTGGTTGAATTATTCTCATATCCTCTTGTGCTGTCTTCTTTAGAACACGTGTAGTAATATGTTCTTCCTCATTTGATTCATCAAATAAAGCCCGTTCCTGAGCTAAGATAAACAAGTTCACAGCAACCGAAGTTATCCCCTGAGATTCCTCATAAAAGGTCTTTTTTACCTCTTCAGTGAGTTCTGAACGTGTTCTAAGGCATTGTAATTCCCATAAAGTTTCTAAAAAGAACTCCCATTCTTCACTGCCCTCAGTCATCCGGTCCCAAATAATCGCACCGTCACTTGCTGCACGACGAGCTTGTCGGAAGTTTCCTTTAAATAGTTGCTGTGCCTTTGAAGTACCAATCAATACTGTAGGAATACCGACCGTATTTGATAAAGTTACAAAGAAATTGAGCATTTCCTCTTGGTCATTTTTAGAATGTAGTAGATGCTGGATTTCATCGATGACCAGCACACCAATACCATACATACTGGCTAATGAGGTCATATGCAAAAGCATTGTTGACGTAACACGATTTAAATAGCCATACTTCTCTAAATAACGTGTGCCAAGTAAATTATCAATTGCTTTGAAAAAGCTTTTACAAAGCGTTGATAAGCTGCCATCATACGGGCAATCAATTTTCAGCCAAACAATTTGTGTACGATTAAAAAGATGGCCTTCATAGGATTCATGTTTAATAACTTGAGGATACATTAGCAACAATCGCTCAATTGCTGTTGTTTTACCAATACCAGAGAGACCAATAATTGATAAACTATCTGCTGTAGAACGAAGGTAATTCAAACGCTCATCAATGTATTTATGAGCTTCTTCCTCATCTTCACGCAAATGGTGTAATACTCGTATACGTTCTAAAAAGGTTTTATCCAAAGGATTTCGAGCTAAATAACCTCTACGAATTAGCGTAGAAAGTCTTCGTTCTACTTCAAAATGGATGGGTAAGGGCTGGATAAAGTTTTTCACACGTTTTAGCACATGATATCGGATATTCGTTTCACTTTGCTTTTCTTGCTGAGTAATACGTGGTGTTACCATAAATCGCTCTAGCACATTGTCTTCACTGAAAATAGGGGGAAGAGCTTCAATGAATGGATTTTTATTGTACTCTAATAAAGCTTGAACCTTATACTTAGCTTCCTCAAAATCTCCTTTAAGAACAAGGCTATTCGTCATTTCCAAACGTCTCATCTCTCTTCTTTTTTAGTTTTTCCATTAGACGTGAACTAGATTTTTTAGGTTTGTCATCCTGTACTTTTTCTTTTGTTGCAAAATCAATAACATGTGCTTGATCACTGATGACAGCTGGCGTTAGATCAAACTTCTCCTCTTCACGATTTAACTGTTTTTCCGTAAGTTTGTTATCTCTTATCGAAGCAATTTTTTCTTTTTTACTTGTTGGTTGATTGAATGATTGCTTTTTCTTCTTCTCTGCCTTTTTTATTATTTCATTCATCATGGCATCCGTATTAATGGTTAGCTGTACTTGATGAGAGCGTTCGACTTCTTCCAACTCACTACGTAGCTGTTGGTGAAAAACAATTTCCTCTAAAAAGTCGTTTCGATACTGTTGGCTTGGTTCAAGTAATATACACGCTTCAAAATCCAAACCATTATCATGAGGAATATATATCTTCTCTACATTACGAGGATCATACACAATTTCAATACTGCGATTTTTAAGCTTCAGATACCATTGTTCTTCAATCGCTTGCCGTGAACCATATAACAAGTTTTTAAACTTAATACCTGCTCTAGAAATTGTTGCCTTGCCACGTGGTAATACATTTAAGCGTAGAATATTACGATCAACTGTTCTTAAACGCCCTTTACGATTTTGAATGCCCCAGTTCCATAAATTTACCGGTGTTGGCACTATTCCATCTGTAATCATTTCCTTTTCCATTGGATATTTATCAATGATTTTATGATTATGGTGAAGGACTAGAGTAATAATTAATGTTGTAAATTCTTTAAAATTCAACGTAGCGTCTAAACGATAATCTTGGTCTCCGCGCTCACGATATTCCTTTTGAATTGCCCCAGGAGCCTTCTGCTTTATTTTGCCGTTAAACGTACGAAATTTACGTTCAACAATTCCTTTTAAATCTCCTCGGTAAGCTGTCGTATTTTCTATTTTTATATTTAAGTTATTGATTAAATTTTCGACAGAATAACCTTCAAACTCTCCTCTATCTGCAATAATAATTTCAGGTAAATGTTTTGTTGGCCATTGTTCCTCTGTAATCTCAATTCCATATTTCTTACAGAAGTCCAATTTGTCTGACACCATATTATCTAAAGCCATCATCGCTCCAATCCATGAAGGCCCTTCTAATCCAACATATAGTCCT
This sequence comes from Bacillus sp. 2205SS5-2, assembly GCF_037024155.1. Taxonomy (NCBI): domain Bacteria; kingdom Bacillati; phylum Bacillota; class Bacilli; order Caryophanales; family Bacillaceae; genus Bacillus; species Bacillus spongicola. Next base: position 12,609 of record NZ_JAYKTS010000011.1, on the reverse strand, counting down.
GTTATTATTCGTGAATACACATCAATAACAGCATAAATAACAGGACGACCAATGACTTTATTTACATCAAGTGAGCTCACTAAATATATATCTGCAATTGTTGCATCAATTTGGAAGCGAGTACCTGGACCATTTGTTTCCGATTTTGAATCACTTAAAATAGGACGATGCTTCAGTTCATATTCTTTCGTACTTTTACGGAACTGAATATCTTTCTTTGGATCTTCTATTTTCTTAAACCAATAGTAAAACTGATTGTAAGACGGAATTCGGTTTGCTTCCCATACCCTGTATTTCATTTCACCATTTTCTTTATAACGGTCTGAATAAAAATCACGCAATATGAAATGATAGACATCTTTTAATGAGTAGTTGTTCGTCTTTCGGTAATATTTATTAATTGCATGCTCAAACTGTAGCTTCACTTTGTCTGTTATATTAATGCCAGTTTGAAAATCACCACTAATGTTCACCCTACGTGGACGACCTGTTTTAGCTTCTGTCAAAGTTTTCACTTTACCTTTGCCACCAGAGTTTGCATAGTCTGGTAACATGGCATTTTTATTCATGCCACGCTGCCAATACCGACTAAGTAGTTTTTTTACTTTAGAAGGTGTTACATTAAGCTTTTCTGCAATTTCTTTAATTTTGGACTCTCTTCCACGTTTCAGAAGTAATTCATTCATCTGTATTAAACAATTCTCTTGAATGGTAGCCCAATCTTCTTCACGTTTTTGAATCTGTACTTCTGTTAGATCATTGTCTGCTACAACACGCACAAATGGATCTGCTATTACTAGCAATTCATTCTGTTCAATTTCTGTAGCTAATGTTGTGTATAATTCTTTCTTAGGCATTGACGTATGAGCATCTATATCAACAATAAACACATACGATTCCTCTATTTCAATTACACGAATTCGCTTAGAATCTTTCACATATTGAAGTACCTGATTAATAAAAATCATCCGTATTTCACCTTCTTCACCTTGCTTTCATCAACCGATTTAATACTAATTGGCTGCTCTAAATCTATCGATTTCAACATATTTATAATGATAATTTTTTGAGCTAATAAATGATAAAATAGTGTAACACCACTACCAAAAGGTAAATGCGTGTCTTTATCAAATTCATTTGTGATTTTACGGATGCTATCATTAGTGCCTAAAAGCCTCTGCATTAAAGAAATAGATAAATCTTCAATATACTTGGCATTCATTTCACGAAATACATCATAATCTCTAATGTCGTAGTAATCGTGGATATAACTGATGTTTCTTGCCATTGTTTTATGTACTTCTTCTTCTGTTACAATGCCCCAATCAATTTTCTTTCTATGCCAATACTCACGTTCAATCTCAAACTTTTCAAGTATACGCTCTTTTAATAATTCATCCTTCATTTTAATTGTATGAGCGACTTCAATTACACCTTGTCCATTATTAATCGTTAATAAAAAATCCGTTGTCATCACAATCGGTTCTCCCGTTTTAGGATCAGTGGGATGTTTAATACCTAACTCATTTGCAATGACAATTGTTTCTTCTAATGGTAGTAAAGGAAATTGCTCACGAATATCTATAACAGAATCCGAAAATTCTGTTATATAAAAGTAGTTTCGTTCTAAATCTGATAAAAACTCATGCTGCCTATTTGTCTTTATTCCTTTCAAGCGAGTAGATCTACCTAACGAAGATACATCTTGAATTTTTAACCATGGTTTATATTCTGAACCAATACCTGAGCCACGGCCTTCTTTTATCCATTTCTCAATTTTAGATGTTCTTTTTCTTTTTGACATAAAAACACCCCTTTAGACAATTATATCCAAAGGGGCAAAACGGTACAACTTTATTATAAACGGTATAACTTTTTTACAAACGATACATCTTTCTTATAAACGGTATATCTTTCTTTCAAATCTACACAAACACAAATCACCCTATCCCAAACCTACTCAACCGTAACACTTTTCGCTAAATTTCGTGGCTTATCCACGTCACAGTCGCGGTGTAGGGCTGCATAGTAAGAGATCAATTGTAACGGTATAACAGAGATAAGAGGTGTTAACATTTCATTTACTTCTGGAATTGTAAAACGATCGTCTTCTTCTTCAAGACCCTTCATGGAGATAATACACGGATTCGCACCACGAGCCACAACTTCTTTCACGTTTCCGCGAATACCTAAGTTAACGGCTGCTTGTGTTGCAAGTGCAACAACTGGTGTTCCTTCTTCAATTAAGGCAATCGTGCCGTGCTTCAGCTCTCCACCGGCAAAACCTTCTGCTTGAATGTAAGAGATTTCTTTCAATTTAAGGGCTCCTTCAAGGCCTACATAGAAATCCACGGAGCGTCCGATAAAGAAACAGTTACGAGTAGTCGCCAAGTATTCACGCGCAATGCTTTCCATTTCTTCTTTTGTTTCACATAGTGCTTCCATTGCATTCGCTACAATACCAAGCTCTTGTACTAGATCAAAGCCGATATCCATATTACGAGATTCCGCTGTTATGCTCGCCAAGATGGCCAGTACAGCTAATTGTGCCGTATAGGCTTTTGTAGAAGCAACGGCAATCTCAGGACCTGCATGAAGTAACATCGTATAATCGGACTCACGTGAAAGCGTAGATCCAGGTACGTTCGTAATCGTGATGGCAGTGTGACCGAGTTCTTTAACACGCACTAGAACGGCACGGCTATCTGCTGTTTCACCACTTTGCGAAATAAAGACGAACAGTGGTCTTTGAGAAAGAATCGGCATATTATAGCTGAATTCACTTGCTACGTGAACTTCCACTGGAATCTGTGCCATTTTCTCAATAAATTGTTTTCCAACAAGACCAGCATGGTAACTTGTTCCACAAGCCACAATATACACACGGTCCGCTTCATTCATTGCATTGACGATATCCTGATCAATATCCAATTTATCTTTATCATTTTGGTACGCTTGCACAATTTTACGTGTCACAAGTGGCTGCTCATCGATTTCTTTTAGCATATAGTGCGGATAAGTGCCTTTTTCAATGTCACTTGCATCCAGTTCTGCTGTAAACGGTTCACGTGTCACGACTTCACCGTCAAGCTTTTGAATCGTCACTTCGTCTTTTTTCACGATGACTGTCTCTTTGTCCATCAACTCTAAAAATTGATCCGTTACTTGAAGCATTGCCATCGCATCACTTGCGATTACATTAAACGTCTCGCCAAGGCCTACAAGTAAAGGACTCTTATTTTTTGCAACAAAGATGGTATCTTCGTTCTCAGCATCAAGCAAGGCAATCGCATAGGATCCCTTTAACAGCTCTAAGGTCTGACGAAATGCTTCTTCAACCGGATTTCCTTCGTTAACCAACTTCTCAATTAGTTGTACGATGATCTCCGTATCAGTATCACTTTTTAATGAGACCTCTGGGAGATATTCACGTTGTAAGATGCTGTAATTTTCGATGACGCCATTATGAACAAGCGTAAAGCGTTCAGAAGTACTTCGATGTGGATGGGCATTGACTTGACTAGGTACGCCATGAGTAGCCCAACGTGTGTGACCAATTCCTGTATTTGCTTCTACCGAATCATTCACACCATTGCGCAAATCCGCGATTCGTCCTTTTTCTTTAAAGACATGAATGCCACTCGCATTTTGAACAGCAATTCCTGCCGAGTCATAGCCTCTATATTCAAGCTTTTCTAGCCCTCTTAAAAGAATTTCTTTTGTATCTTGCGTTCCAATATATCCAACGATTCCACACATAGGTTTGTTCCTCCCAATAAGTAGAAAAGGGGACAAGAACCACGGGGGACACTTGCCCCCTTATCTCTATAAATAGTTTATGTTTTTTACGCATATTTCATCCTTTGTCCATAAAGTTGCCTCTATGTTTTAAGATAAAACGACGACTGTGCGTATCAGCCGGGAGGTATCCGCCGATCAATCGATACTCCTCCTCCTCGTCAACTAGACGTCTTCGTCCTCGGTCTAGTTCAGGCGCTTTATAAAATACTTAACCACTCTGCTCCTTTCCCTTCTAGAATAAGAAGTTTCCTTTTAATTGAAGGCTGTTTTCGTAAAGATTGTGGCTTTTCGAATAGGAATATTTCCCCTGATTTGTATGACTTCGTGCTCTTTTCCTCATGAAAACTACTCCATTTCTAGATGAAAAGTAAGAAATCAGTCAAAAAAACCTTACTACCTGTTTTTTCTTTGTGCCAATAGCAACAAAGTATACAAAAAGAGCCTAATTGAAAAAGAAAACATTATTATCATATCGTGAATGAAAATAATCGTCAATAGAAATGTAAAAAGCCTACAAATAACTCACTAATAAAAATATGCATAAAGAGCGTATTTTGTGCTCTTTATGCATAAAGATGTACTATAAGCCCATTTCTACTTCTACGACTTTAATAATGCGAGAAACGTATTCGTCGCATTTTTCTTCAGTTGCAGCTTCAGCCATGACACGAACAAGTGGCTCCGTTCCAGATGGTCGAACAAGAATCCGACCGTTGCCAGCCATTTCCGCTTCTACTTCAGCGATGATGGCAGCAACTTTTTCATTTTCTGTTACATGATGCTTATCGGTCACGCGCACGTTCACCAATTTTTGTGGGTATTTTTTCATTTCATTCGCAAGCTCGGAAAGTTTTTTATTCGTTAGCTTCATAATGTTCACAAGCTGAATTCCCGTTAATAATCCGTCACCCGTTGTATTGTAGTCTAGAAAAATGATATGCCCCGACTGTTCTCCACCAAGATTGTAGCCGTTCTTTTTCATTTCCTCTACCACATAACGGTCTCCTACAGCCGTTTGAACACTGTGAATCCCCTGCGCTTCTAATGCTTTATGGAAACCAAGATTGCTCATCACCGTTGAAACCACCGTGGACTGCTTTAAAAGAGCCTCTGATTTTAAATGTTTCGCACAGATATACATAATCTGATCCCCATCAATAATCTCACCATTTTCATCAATCGCGATTAAGCGATCTCCGTCCCCGTCAAAGGCAAGCCCAACATCTGCTCCTTTTTCTTTTACAAGAGCAGCCAAGGTTTCGGGATGGGTAGAACCAACTCCATCATTAATGTTTAAGCCATTAGGCGATGCGCCCATTGTGGATAAATCCGCGTCCAAATCGGCAAATAAATGAGTAGCAAGAGAAGAAGTAGCTCCGTGTGCGCAATCTAGCGCGACATGAATACCAGCAAAATCCTCATCCACACTTTGTTTTAGATATTGAAGGTATTTTTGTCCACCTTCAAAGTAATCACTTACTTGACCAAGGCCCGAACCTGTTGGGCGCGGCAGTGTATCTTCCTCTTGATCTAAAAGAGTTTCAATTTGAAGTTCTTGCTCATCTGATAACTTAAATCCGTCAGATCCAAAAAATTTAATACCATTGTCTCCTACTGGATTGTGAGAGGCAGAAATCATAACACCAGCTTGCGCATCCATTACTTTCGTTAGAAAGGAAACACCTGGTGTGGAGATAACCCCCAATCGCATAACTTCAGCGCCAATAGATAACAATCCGGCAACTAACGCTCCTTCAAGCATATGACCTGAAATTCGTGTATCTCTTCCAATTAGAATCTTTGGCCGTTCTGTATTCTTCGTTAACACATACCCACCATATCGACCAAGTTTAAATGCCAATTCAGGTGACAGCTCTGTGTTTGCTACACCTCGAACACCATCTGTTCCAAAATACTTACCCATATTCAAAATCGCTCCTTTTTTCTTTCTGTTATGTAGCAGTCTTATCAATTTTCACTTTAACTGTTTCGATCGAGGCATTCCATGTCACACCATCGAGTCCATCAATTTTCACTGTCACCTCATGCTCTCCCACTTCGAGATCGGAAACGTCTATAAATACGTTAAAATCATCTTCTGTTAACTCTTCTAAAATGTTCTGGTAGGCTTCCACTGTTACATCTAATTGGCCTTCTTCAGGTGATAAAAAGGAAATTTCCATCCCTTCTTCTTGCCCTCTAGACTCAATCGGTCTTTGTGAAAAAGTACGTTTATCTTTTTCTTTTACATTGACGGTCACTGAGACAGCTTCAGGCTCAACCTGATTCAAACCTTCAGGTAAAGTCACGGGGATTTCAAACGTTGTATCTTCTGTTATCTCTGATACATCTACTTCTACCTTTAATTCTTTTAGGGAATCCAATACCTCTTTTCGACCAAAGGCGAAGATCGTTTCTGGCTTAATATCAATCGAATCAATTTCTACCCCTTCAGGCAAGGATCCTTTCTCTACGATCGATAAAGACACTTCCTTTGATGGGTTAATGACGTTAATGGTGACATCTACAATTTCCGGTTCAATTGTTACGTCTAATTTATTTAACTCTAAGTCCAGTGCAAGCACTCTTGCTTCTTTCGTGATAGTTTCATCAATTGAATCATTGATATCCAAAGTGGCTTTTACATAAGTAATTTTGTCAATTTCACTTTTGGCACCCGTAATAGAAACCTTTTCTGGGCTTACGGTTAATTCTTCAATTTCGTACCCGGCTGCGAGTAACGATTCATTAATTTCAGGTTCGATGAAAAACTCGGCTGTAATTTTCTCTTGTACATTCACACTAAGATAAGTTGGATCCAATTTCACTTCTAACTTTTCAGATATATTCTCCCATCGAACCGGCACATTGTGGTCTCCAATCGTCAAATTTTCTAAATCCACAAACACATTAAAGTCTTTTCGAGCTTTAATCGATTGGACAAGACTTTTAGGGCCAGAAATCGCAATGTCGACGGTATTGGGAAGACCTGAAACAACTAGGTTTTCTGTGTCATAATAAGCCACTAATGGCACATTTAGTGTGATTAAGTCTTCACTTGTTCCACTCTCTCTAGAATCCTTTATAACATCATCGTCGATATAAACCGTTGTAAACAACAATAGCGCTAAAAATAATGACACGATACGCATAAACCAACGGCTATCCATTAATTTATCCATTTTCTTTCTTCCCCTTCCATGTCCATTTTGTAGAGGAAGTGACGTTTTGTTTCTCTCCAATTAATTCTTTTTCTAACAATGCACTAAAGTCATCAATGGCTAACTCACGATGTAGCTCACTGTTCTTAGTGACTGAAATACTCCCTGTTTCTTCGGATACTATGATGGTAACGCTATCTGTTACTTCACTAATTCCCAATGCAGCCCGGTGGCGTGTTCCTAGCTCCTTCGAAATAAAAGGACTTTCTGATAATGGTAAATAACAAGCTGCGGCTGCAATTTGATGTTTTTGCAAAATCACGGCCCCATCATGTAGTGGTGTATTTGGAATGAAGATATTAATCAACAGCTCAGAAGAAATATGCGAATGTAGTGGGATTCCTGTTTCTATGTAATCACTCATGCCTGTCTCTCTTTCAATCGAGATAAGCGCACCTATTCTTCGTTTTGCCATATAGCTTACCGCTTTCGTAATATCTTCAATCATTCTACGCTCTTCTTCTTCTTCTTGAATACTGCTCCGTGAGAATAAACGACCTCTTCCTAACTGCTCAAGCGCTCGTCGAAACTCTGGCTGAAAGATAATAATAATGGCCAAAAATCCCCAGGTAATGGCTTGTTCCATCATCCAGCTTAATGTGTCTAATCCAAGCAGACCGCTAAGTCCACGAACAATTAAAATAACGAAAATCCCTTTAAGTAATTGCACAGCTTTCGTTCCACGAATCAGCATAATTAGTTTATAAATCACAAACCATACTAACAATATATCAATGATTTTTGTTACACTATCCCAAACTGTCAATTGTGACAAGAAATCAGCAAACGGCATATTACATCCTCCAATACGTTAATCGAAAGCGTAAGCCGTGTTAATGGCTATTAGCATCTCTAACTTTGCTATTATATCATATATGATCTTATTTTCCCTTATATGGCAATCTCCATTCAGAAAAAAAGACAGGCTTAGTAAGAGGCCTCTGAAAAAGCAGCTTTTATTTTATTGCCTGAAGATTTAAGAAGCCAAGGACCTATATGTAGTAGGTTCTTGGCTTCTTTCCTTTAAAATATCACTTTTTCAATGCCCTCGCATAGCAACTGTTTTTTTGTGGCTGTTTTCGCAAAGTTAGGTGCTTTTCGAACCGGTCTATATTCATTAATACAACTGTTTTTTGGGCATCTTTTCCTCAATTTCAGATGGGAATCAACAGCAAAATTGAGGATTTCATCTGAAATTAGATAAAATAGCAACAATGTGCACGAAAAGAGACTTTTTGTTGATGTATTATTCACCAAAAAGAGAAACCACTTTTTTACTCATATCTTTTATATGAAACCATAGCCATTCAAATGCTTGATCGATTTCTTCAATTTCACCCGTCACATTTCCAGCTGATGCCATATATTGTTCGCCATTAATGACGGTAATATCTCCTTTTACTTCCCCCTCTACCCTCACGTTTCCGTTCTTGACATATAAGTCTTCCGTCATCACGATTCCCTCGGGAACCACAACCGTTTGACCTTCTACTACAAGACCAGGGTAGTTAGTAAACACTAGCTGGCCACTGTTTTCCCATGAGGAGAATAACGTACTTCCCATGAGGACAAAAAAGAGTGAAGCAGCAACCAAGAACGGATGTCGCTTTAACCATCTTTCCACGCCAACTTTCTTTTTTTCTTTTGGCAACCTCTCCATCACATTCGCAGTAAAATTGCTTGGCGCATGCACATGAGAGGTGCTTTGGACCAAAGCAAGAGCTTTTTTTAATTCATGAAAGTGTTGGTGACACTCTTGACATGTTTGCAAATGGGCTTTTAACTCCTGTTCCTGAACATCTGAAATATCTTCATCTAAGTATTCATGCATATAATCAACGATTTCTTCTGGACAAGTCTTCACTTAACTCACCTCTCTACATCTTACGTAATTGCTTACGGAGAGCCTCTCGCCCTCTATGTACTCTTGTCTTCACCGTTCCTAAAGGCAAGTCTAATATTTCACTGATTTCTTGCAAAGGGAGTTCCTCTATATACTTTAATACGATAACCGACCTGTATTTTTCGGGTAGGTTTGAAATTTTTTTTTGAATCGTTTCTTGAAGTTCCATACTTTCCACTTCTTCTTCAGGTAAAGCTGCATCTGTCGAGACTTGTGAATACAACGTTAACCCCTCTGTCCCTCTAACTTCAGCGTCTAAATAGTAATCGGGCTTTTTCTTACGAATCCGATCAATACAAAGATTGGTGGCTATACGGTATAACCAAGTTGAAAACTTTCTATTTTGCTGAAAGGTATGAATATTGATATACGCCTTCATAAACGCTTCTTGTGCCATGTCCTCAGCTTCATGGCGATTTCCTAGCATTCGATAGCAAATTTGAAACACTTTATCTTTATAAAGCTCCACAATCTCAGCAAAGGCATTTTGATCACCTTTCATCACTTGCTTAATTCTTTTATTGACTAATGCATCCATCCTATCTCCTCCGCTTCCTGCGGCTATACATATTTACGAATGTATACCAAAAAGGTTTCAAAAAAAAAACACTAATAATATATTAACAAATTTTTACTAGAATGTTTAACTATTTTATATACGGGGTATAAAGGTATTACATTCTGATGTGAAGGGGTATGTAATGATGAAAAGAAGTAAACAAGATTTATTAAATAGAATTGAAGATTGCCGTACAAAAATGGTTCAACTAGCACTTCAGTCCTCATTTGCAGATGACCAAGTCATTCATATTAGTACACAGCTTGATGACCTTATCAATCAATACCAACGAAATAACCTTATATAAAAAAAGCAGCCCCTATGAGGCTGCTTTTTCTTATAGTAGTTTTTCTCCGAATAAAGATCCCATTAAAGCAACAGCAACCGTAGCTGTTTTGTTTTTCTCATCAAGAATTGGATTGACTTCAACAAATTCTGCTGACGTAATCACATTCGCTTCTGCAAGCATCTCCATAGCCAGATGACTTTCCCGATAACTAATTCCTCCAATTACTGGTGTTCCAACACCAGGAGCATCATTAGGGTCCAATCCATCTAAATCTAGCGATAAGTGAATACCATCTGTTTTATCTCTTAAATACGAGATAGCCTCTGTCATAACTGTAGTCATTCCTAAGCGATCGATTTCGTGCATCGTGTAAACCGTGATGCCTCTTTCTTTAATGAGTTCTCGTTCTCCTTCATCGAGCGAACGTGCGCCAATGATAACAATGTTTTCTGGTTTGATTTTTGGACCATATCCCCCGATATTGGTTAACGACTCATGACCAATGCCCAAACTAGCTGCTAAAGGCATTCCATGAATATTACCAGTAGGTGAGGTATCCGCTGTATTCAAATCTCCATGGGCATCATACCAAATTACGCCTAAATTTTCATAATTCTTCGCAACTCCTGCTAGTGTTCCAATCGCAATACTATGATCTCCTCCAAGTACAAGAGGAAATTCCCCTTTTTTAATTACACTATCCACCGTCGAAGCTAATTGCTCACTAGCTTCAGCAACTGCTTTTAGGTTTCGCAAAGTGGTATCTGGTGATATTGCTCTTTCTGGACGTCCAATTTCAATATCTCCTAAATCTTCAATGTTTAGTCCTATGCTCTCTAATCGTTCTACTACTCCTGCATAGCGAATAGCGCTTGGGCCCATATCAACACCTCTGCGCATTTGCCCTAAATCCATTGGTACTCCAATAATTGAAACGTTTTCTGTATTCATCAACAAATCCCCCTTATCATTCTCTATTCACTATTGTATCCTTCAAAGGGTAGATGACTCAACTCAACATTTCTCTGTATATATATGCGCTTACATTTTGTTTTTTTTGAAAATTCCTAGCTTTTTCATAAGGGTGTTTTCAAAAGGGTATTTCCGCAAAAATCGTTGCCTTTCGAACCAGTCTACAAACTGTTAGATGGCTTTGCTTCAGATACCTTTTGTCTATTTTTGACAAATAAAAACAACAAAATGAAGGATTGACTCTAAACTTAGATAAAATAGCAACAATGGATACGATGTAGTCATAAGATAAAAACCTTAGACTTTTAAAAAAGTCTAAGGTTTAAAGTTCAAAATTAATGAAGTGAGCCATGAAGGATTCGAACCTTCGACCCTCTGATTAAAAGTCAGATGCTCTACCAACTGAGCTAATGGCTCTCGATTCAAGTATAGAATTGTAAAAAGGATATCTTTTTTATGATGGCATCTACGACATCCAGCTTTCAGATTGTCTATTCTAGATGCTTTTCAAGCTGTACGCTAGAAGTTTTTACTTGGAAGTTGGTTCTTTCGTGCTCTACCAACTGAGCTAATGGCTAGTAATAATACTCTAAAAAAAATTATGGCTGGGCTAGCTGGATTCGAACCAGCGCATGACGGAATCAAAATCCGTTGCCTTACCGCTTGGCTATAGCCCATTGAGTTTGCTCTAATTTGGATATAAGTCTTAATTGTGAACACCACAATTATAGTATGTACATAGAATGTTATTTCATTCATTTGCACGAAATACATATTTCAGAAAAATAAAAAGGACTATACTATGTATGTCCATTACATAAAAATATAAATGGTGGAGGGGGGCAGATTCGAACTGCCGAACCCGAAGGAGCGGATTTACAGTCCGCCGCGTTTAGCCACTTCGCTACCCCTCCAGAAATATTTCGTGGTGCCGGCAAGAGGACTTGAACCCCCAACCTACTGATTACAAGTCAGTTGCTCTACCAGTTGAGCTACACCGGCAAATAGTGTTTTAGTTCCCCAATACTTCGGCAAACATTTATTGTTTGTTTTGCTTCGCTTTTAAGGAAGTTTATTTTGCTTCGCTTTTAAGGAAGTTTATTTTGCTTCGCAAAAAAACTAAATGGAGGATGACGGGATCGAACCGCCGACCCTCTGCTTGTAAGGCAGATGCTCTCCCAGCTGAGCTAATCCTCCGCAATTAAATATTTAAACCATTTAAGGTTGTTTATTTTACTCGGCTTTGCTTCGTGAAAAAATTGGTGACCCGTACGGGATTCGAACCCGTGTTACCGCCGTGAAAGGGCGGTGTCTTAACCGCTTGACCAACGGGCCATATTAAAAATTAAGCTTCCAACCGGGCTCGAACCGGTGACCTCTTCCTTACCATGGAAGCACTCTACCTGCTGAGCTATGGAAGCATGGCTCCGCAGGCAAGACTCGAACTTGCGACCGATCGGTTAACAGCCGATAGCTCTACCACTGAGCTACTGCGGAACAATAAGCCTGGCGACGTCCTACTCTCACAGGGGGAAACCCCCAACTACCATCGGCGCTGAAGAGCTTAACTTCCGTGTTCGGTATGGGAACGGGTGTGACCTCTTCGCTAATGCCACCAGACATATTCTTCAAAGACAAGTATTATTATACTATCTTTTATGAAATTTTCAAGAGTTTTTTAAAAATTACACTCTCAAAACTAGATAAAGGTTGATGAAGATAGTGAGTAATCACCACTTATTGTGTTTGGTTAAGTCCTCGATCGATTAGTATTCGTCAGCTCCACATGTCACCACGCTTCCACCTCGAACCTATCAACCTGATCATCTTTCAGGGATCTTACTAGCTTGCGCTATGGGAAATC